>CANGUQ010000309.1 GCA_947456915.1 Betaproteobacteria bacterium | reverse complement strand
GAGCCGAAGTTCACTCCGCCCTTGCGCTTCTTCGACAGCGCCGCGAGTTCCTTCGCGTTCTTCACCGGCACCAGCGGGTGAGTGACCAGCGTCAGCGGTGCACTGGCGAGAAACGCCAGCGGCTGGAAGTCGCTGGACAGGTTGTAGTTGAGCTTCGGGTACAGCGACACGTTCACCGCGATCGAGTTGGTGGTGAACATGATCGTGTGGCCGTCGGCGGGCGCCTTCGCGACGATCTCCGCACCGACGTTGCCGCCGGCTCCGGCGCGGTTGTCCACCGCCACCGTCTGGCCGAGCGCCTCGGACAGACGCGCGGCGAACTGGCGGCCGATGATGTCGGTGCCGCCACCGGGCGCGAACGGCACGACCATGCGCACCGCCCTGGACGGAAACGACTGCGCGTGCGCGACGGCGAGCGGCAGTGCAAGCAGCGCCGCGGCAACGAGGCGCGGGCAGGGAAGACGAACGGACATCGCAGAGCTCCTGCTGGGGCCCGGGGCGGCTCGTCGCGGCGCGACGAGCCCGCGCAACGGGACATTCACGGGTCGAAACGGGCGCGGATAGTGCCCGGGCGCAGCGCGGAAGGCAAGGCCCCGGCACTTCGCGGCTGGGCGGCGCCGGCGCCCCGGCACACGTCGGGACCGCGCGCGGATCCGCCGCAGCGGGTGGTCACCCTGGCGGCGGGGCTGCCCGGAGCCCGCGGCGATCGCGAGCCGGCGAGCGCCGGGCTCCGGAGCGCTGCGTCCTCGCCTAGGCCGAGAGGCGCCCGTTGTCGATCAGGATCGAGCGGTCGACGTCGCGGATGTCGGTCTTGCCGCAGAACGCCATCGTCACGTCGAGCTCCTTGCGAATGATCTGCAGACAGCGGGTGACCCCCTCCTCGCCCAGCGCCCCCAGCCCGTGCAGGAACGCGCGGCCGATCATCGTCGCCCGTGCGCCCAGCGCCACCGCGCGCAGCACGTCCTGACCCGAGCGGATGCCGCTGTCGAACCAGACCTCGATGCGCGGGCCCACGGCATCGACGATCGCTGGCAGCGCCTCGATCGTGGACGGCGCACCGTCGAGCTGGCGGCCGCCGTGGTTGCTCACCACCAGCGCATCGGCGCCCGAGTCGGCGGCGTGGCGTGCATCCTCGGCGTCCATCACCCCCTTCAGGATCAGCGGGCCGCCCCAGCGTTTCTTGATCCACTCGACGTCCGACCAGTTCAGCGTCGGGTCGAACTGCGCGGCGGTCCACGCGGCAAGACTGGTGGTGTCGGCGACGCCCTTCACGTGCCCGACGATGTTGCCGAAGTGCCGGCGCGGCGTGCGCAGCATGTTCAGGCACCAGCGCGGCTTGGTCAGCAGATTGAGCAGATTGGCCAGCGTGGGCCGCGGCGGCGTGGACAGGCCGTTCTTCACGTCCTTGTGCCGCTGGCCGAGGATGGTCAGATCGAGCGTGAGCACGAGCGCCGAGCAGCGGGCGGCCCGGGCGCGATCGATCAACCGCTCGATGAACTCGCGATCGCGCAGCACGTAGAGCTGGAACCAGAACGGTCGCGTCACCCGCGCCGCGACGTCCTCGATCGAGCAGATGCTCATCGTGGACAGGGTGAACGGAATGCCGAACGCCTCCGCTGCGCGTGCGGCGAGGATCTCGCCGTCGGCCCACTGCATGCCGGTCAGACCGGTGGGCGCGAGCGCCACCGGCATCGACACCGGCTGACCCAGCATGGTGGTGGCGAGCGAGCGCTGGTCGATGTTCACCGCCACGCGCTGGCGGAACTTGATGCGCTGCAGGTCGGTGGAGTTCGAACGGTAGGTGCGCTCGGTCCACGCGCCCGAGTCGCAGTAGTCGTAGAACATCCGTGGCGCGCGCTTCTGGTGCAGCACGCGCAGATCCTCGATGTCGGTGATGATCGTCACTGCGCCTCCCGGGTGTGCGGCCGGAACGATACTCCGGCTGGCCGTCGCGCGCTGCGCGCGGGCAGCCGTCCGCGCGGCCACGTGGTGCGCTCGCCGGTGCCCGCCGCGGACATCCGGTGCCGCTGCGGCGCGCGGCCGCTCAGCGGCCGCTGCGAAAGGACGCGAGTGCAGCCAGATCCGGTTCGACCCCGAGCCCGGGCGCATCGGACAGCACCCAGTGCCCGTCCTCGATCCGCGGTGCCGGCTGCGCGAGCGCATCGCGCAGCGGGTTCGGGTTGGAGTCCACCTCGAGCCAGCCCCCTCCGCCCGCCGCCGCCAGCAGATGCGCCGAGGCGTTCAGACCGATGCCGCCGCCCAGATAGTGCGGGCAGTAGACGAGCCCGGCCCTCACCACCGCCACGCCCACGTCGAAGCAGCCGGAGATACCGCCCCACTTGATCACGTCGGGCTGGACATAGGCGAGTGCGCCGCTCGCGATCGCTGCCGCGAATCCCGCACGCCCGCGCACGTTCTCGCCGGCGGCCAGCGGAATCGGCGAGCGCTCGGCGAAGCTGCGCCAGAGCGCGGCGGGCGTATCGGCGGGCAGGGGCTCCTCCAGCCAGATCGGCCGCTGCTCGGCGAGCCGGTGCGCCATCGCCAGTCCGGCGTCTATGTTCCACGCCTGATTCGCATCCACCATCAGCGTCGCCTCGTCGCCCACCGCCTCCCGCAGCTCGCGCAGGTTGGCGATGTCGCGCGCCTCGCCGAAGCCGACCTTGAGCTTGAACGCGCGAAATCCGCGCGCGCGCTGCGCCCGCGCCACCTCGCCCGGACGGGTCGGATTGATGCCGCTCGCATACGCCGGTACCCGCCCGGCCGCGTCCGGAGCGAGCAGCCGGCACAGCGGCAGCCCGGCGCGGCGGGCGACCAGGTCCCACGCCGCGATGTCCAGTCCGGCGATCGCCTGCGCGAACGGGCCGGGCTCGTCGGTCTGCAGCACCAGCACGTGCGTGCGATCGGTCAGCGTGCGAAACAGCGCCTGCGGGTCGGCAAACTCGACGCCCTCGGTCAGCGGCGCGAGCACCGCCTCGATCAGCCGCGCGCGGTGCTCCGCGCCATCGGGCGGCCAGTTGGAGAACACCTCGCCCCAGCCGTACGCGCCGTGGTCGTCCTCGATGCGCACGGCGAGCGCCGCCCGGCTGTGCATCGTGCCGAACGAGTTGCGCACCGGCTGCTCGAGCGGCACGCGCCAGACGAAGGTCTGCACGCGCGCGACGCGAAACGAGCGCGCGTCGCTCACCCGACCAGCCCGGGAACGAGACGGTAGAGCGCGAACCACTCGCGCTCGTCGGTCCAGGTGTGGGTGCACTGCCAGCCGCCCTCGGCGGCCAGCGCCCGGAACTGCGCCGGTGCGTACTTGCAGGAAATCTCGGTGTGGATCGTCTCGCCGGCGCGCAGTTCGATCCACTGCCCGGCCACACGCACGCGCTGCGCGATGCGGCTCTCCAGATGCATCTCGATGCGGCCGAGCTGCTCGTCGTAGCGCGCGCGGTGGCGAAACTGCGCGAGATCGAAGCCGGCATCCAGCTCGGCATTGAGTCGTGCGAGCAGGTTCAGATTGAACCGTGCCGTGACCCCCTGGGCGTCATCGTAGGCGGCCTCCAGCACGGCCGGGTCCTTCTTCGTGTCCACGCCGATCAGCACGCTGCCGCGCTCGCCGAGCCAGCCGGCCACGCGGCGCAGGAAGGCAACTGTCTCCTGCGGCGGGAAGTTGCCCACGGTCGAGCCCGGGAAGTACAGCACGCGCGGCGCCGTCTCGCCGAGTGCGTGATCGGGCAGTCGCTCGAGCCGGGTGTAGTCGGCGTGGATCGCCACCACGCGCAGCTGCGGAAACTCGCGCGCGGTCTGCGCCGCTCCGCGCTCGAGCATCGCGCGCGAGATGTCGATCGCCACGTAGGCCGCCGGCGCGGCCTTCTCGATCAGCAGACGCGTCTTGCTGCCCGCCCCGCTGCCCGGTTCGATCAGCGATGCGCCGCGGGGCACGGTGGCGGCGATCTGCGCGACGTGCGCGCGCATCAGCGCAGTCTCGGTCCGCGTCACGTAGTACTCGGGCAGTGCGCAGATCGCCTCGAACAGTTCGCTGCCGCGCTCGTCGTAGAACCACTTCGCCGGCAGCGTCTTCTGCGGCCGAGCGAGCCCCTCGCGCACGTCGGCGAGCATCGACGCTGCATCGTACCCGGCGTCGATCGACACCAGATTGGCAGGCGGCGGACTCATGGCGCGGCCGATGGTACCGCGGGGCTGCAGCCGATGGTGCGTGCGGCTGCGCAGTGCCGGCCGCAGGACGCGTGCGCGCAGCTCGAGCGCGCGCCGGCCGCATCGGGGCCGGGCGTCCGACGGGCGTTCAGATCAGCCGCAGCGCGTAGCCGCTCTCGATCCAGCGACGGATGCGGTTCGCATCCCCGATGCGGGAGAAGCGGCCGTCGGAATCGAGCAGGACGATGATCATCGGCTCGCCGTTGATCCGCGCCTGCATCACCAGACAGCGTCCGGCCTCGCGGATGAAGCCGGTCTTCGACAGCCCGATCTGCCAGTCGGGCCGGGCCACCAGCAGGTTGGAGTTGTGATACTGCACCTGCGCAGCGCGGTTGCCCGGGGTCTCCACCAGCGCATCGGGCGTGGTGGTGAACTCGCGGATCAACGGGTAGTCCATGCCGGCGTTGACCATGTGCACCAGATCGAGCGCGGTCGACACGTTGCCGCTGAGCAGTCCGGTCGGGTCCTCGAACCGCGAGTTGTGCATGCCCAGCGCGCGCGCCTTGATGTTCATCTGCGCGATGAATTCGCGATATCCGCCGGGGGAGGTGCGCGCGAGCGCCGCCGTCGCACGGTTCTCCGAGGACATCAGCGACAGACGCAGCATCTCGCCGCGGGTGAGCGTGGTCCCGGCTGCCAGACGCGAAGGCAGGCGGCGCGTGGCCTCCAGATCGTCATCGGTGATGGTGATCGGCTCGTCCATCGGCTGGTTGTAGTCGAGCACCACCATCGCGGTCATCAGCTTGGTGATCGAGGCGATCGAGCGGACCTGATCGACGTTGCGCGCGAACACCTGATGGCCGCGCGTCTGGTCGAGCACGAGCACCGCCGACGAGCGCAGCACCAGGTCCGACGGCGCCTCGGCGGTCTGCAGCGTGTCCGGCCGCGCGCGCAGGGACACCGTCGTCGCGCGGGCGGGCGCAGCACGCGTGGCCG
>CANGUQ010000308.1 GCA_947456915.1 Betaproteobacteria bacterium | reverse complement strand
CGGCGTCGGCAAGGACGACCTGAACAAGGAGAACCTGCCCGCGCTGGAGAAGGGACTGGCCAACCTCGAGCGCCACGTGAAGAACGTGAAGGAGGTCTACGGCATCCCCTGCGTGGTGTCGATCAACCGGTTCACCGCCGACACGCAGGCCGAGATGGACCTGCTCACCGACCGTATCGGCAAGCTCGGCGCGCGCGTGGTGGTCGCCACCCACTGGGCCGATGGCGGCAAGGGCGCGGCTGACCTGGCCCGCATCGTCGTCGACCTCTGCGATCAGAAGTCGCAGCCGACGTTCGTCTACGACGACGCGGACACGCTCTGGGACAAGATGAAGAAGATCGCCACCCGGGTGTACGGCGCGGCCGACATCGGCGCGGACTCCAAGGTGCGCAACCGGATCAGGGAACTGCAGGAGGCTGGCTACGGCCACTATCCGGTGTGCGTGGCGAAGACGCAGTCCTCGTTCTCGACCGATCCCGGCCTGCGCGGCGCACCGACGAACCACGTCGTCAACGTGCGCGAGGTACGGCTGGCCGCCGGCGCCGAGTTCGTGGTGATGGTGTGCGGCGACATCATGACGATGCCCGGCCTGCCTAAGGTCCCCTCGGCCGAGAAGATCGACATCACCGAAGACGGCAAGGTGATCGGGCTGTTCTGAGCGGGGCGTACCGGTCGAGCAGATGCTGCAATCGGGCGACGAGTCGCCGCCCTGACGCTGCGTCCGGTATCATATAAGCCAGCTGTCGAGGCAGAACGCGGAGCATGGGGTCACAGAGCCCCGTGAGCGAAGCCGCGCACTCGGCACAGTAGTGTCTGGGTACAACGCCTTCAGGGAGGTGTTCGGTGGAATTCGGAAGTCCGCAGTTCTGGATCGCGGTCATGCAGATCATCGCGATCGACATTCTGCTCGGGGGCGACAATGCCGTGGTGATCGCGCTGGCCTGTCGTGATCTTCCGGAGAAGCAGCGCAAGCTCGGGATCATGTGGGGTGTGGCGGGCGCGATCTCGCTGCGGGTCGTGCTCACGATCTTCGCGGTTGCCCTGCTCACGATCCCCTATCTCAAGATCGTCGGTGCGATCCTTCTCGCCTGGATCGCGTTCAAGCTGGTGATCCCGCACGAAGACGAGGGTCACGGGGATATCGACGCCAGCACGTCACTCGCGGGCGCAATCAAGACGATCATTGTCGCGGACCTCGTCATGAGTCTCGATAACGTCGTTGCCGTGGCTGGCGCGGCGAAGGACAGCTGGGCGCTGATCGTTTTTGGCCTGCTCGTGAGCATCCCGATCATCGTCTACTGCAGCACGATCATCCTCAAGCTGATGGATCGCTTCCCCTGGATCATCATTCTGGGTGGCGGTCTGCTCGGATGGATCTCCGGCGGGATGGCGATACACGACATCGTCGTAAAGGACTGGGTCGGTACGAACTGGCCTTGGGCCGAGTACGTGATTCCTGCTGCTAGTGCTGCGATCGTCATGGCGGTGGGCTGGTGGCTGGCGCGCAAGGCTGCCCGTGCAGCGCCCGAACTGGTCGAACTGGCGCCACAGTCGGGACCCGAGAAGCAGGGCTGAAGCCGCACGGCATGGCGTTCGCTTCGGGTACTTGACCGCGGTCAATCACTCGGCTTGGCGAAACAGACACCATACGTTCTGGTTGCGATCGGACTGTGGAGTGCAGGCCGATTGTGTTGCGTCCGCGAAGCGACAAGCCCTGTCGTCCGCGCCGTGGGCCGGTTGCATTCGTCGCCGCAGTCCATGAGAACACAAGAGCCCGGCGGCGATCGATCGGGCCAGATCACAGGGAGCCACCCGAGGAGGAAGCTATGGCTTGGAAATGCACGGGGACGTCTGCGTCTCCGATACTGCGAACTCTCGCCGGAGCGGCAACCGGACTGATCGGGCTGTTCGGATGCGCAATATCCGACGTTGGTGCCCAGGCCTGGGAACCCACGCGCACTGTCGAATTCGTCGTGCCCGCCGGCACCGGCGGCGGTGCGGACCAGATGGCGCGCTTCATCCAGGGCGTGATCCAGAAGAACGGCCTGCTCAAGCAGCCGATCGTGGTGGTCAACAAGGGCGGGGGCGCCGGCGCCGAGGGCTTCCTCGACGTGAAGGGCTCGAAGGGCGACCCGCACAAGATCATCATCACCCTGTCCAACCTGTTCACCACGCCGCTGGCCACCGGCGTGCCGTTCGACTGGACCGATCTCACGCCGGTGTCGATGATGGCGCTCGACCAGTTCGTGCTCTGGGTGAACGCAAAGGCGCAGCAGAAGACCGCGAAGGAGTTCATCGATGCGGTGCGGGCGGCCGGCGGCAAGATGCGCATGGCCGGCACCGGTTCGCGCCAGGAAGACCAGATCATCACGGTGAGCATCGAGCGCGCGACTGGCGCGCGCTTCACCTACATCCCGTTCAAGGGCGGCGGCGAGGTGGCCACCCAGCTGGTCGGCGGTCACGTCGACGCGACGGTGAACAACCCGATCGAGGCAGTCGCGCAGTGGCGCGCCGGCGCGCTGCGCCCGCTGTGCGTGTTCGACGACGAGCGCATGCCGTACAAGACGCGGATCACCGAGACGATGTCGTGGAACGACATCCCGACCTGTCGCGAGGCGGGCGTGCCCACCGACTACGTGATGCTGCGCGGCATCTTCATGGCGGGCGGCGTGACCCCGGCCCAGCGCGACTTCTACGTCGGGCTGATGCGGCGGGTGCGCGAGACGCCGGAGTGGAAGAAGTTCATGGAAGAGGGCGCCTTCAACACGACGTCGATGGAAGGCGAGAAGTTCGCCGCGTGGCTGACCAAGGCCAAGGAAGAGCACCGCGCCCTGATGAAGGAAGCGGGTTTCATCAAGTGATCCGCGGCGCAGGACGGTTGCCGCCGCACGGCTGACCGCTCGCGCGCCTTCAGCCAGCGAGGGAGTGCGATGTCCGAAGGAAGCGAAGGCGGCGGGCGCGCCGCCGTCTCCAGCGCGACGATGGAGATCATCGTCGCGGCGCTGTTCCTGATCGTCGGTGCCGTCGTGGTCTGGGACAGCTACCGGCTCGGCGCGAAGTGGGGGATGGACGGGCCCGAGTCGGGCTACTTCCCCTTCTACATCGGGCTGCTGATCTGCATCAGCGCGCTGGTCCTGCTGGCCAGGGGCGTGCGGCAGCGGCTCGGCAACAGCGAAGGCTTCGTGCAGGTCGGCCAGCTCAAGGACGTGCTCTCGGTCTTCGTGCCGGCGCTCGCCTACGTGCTGGGCATCGAGCTGATCGGCATCTACGTCGCCTCGGCCATCTACATCGCACTGTTCATGGTGCTGCTGGGCAAGTACGGCTGGGCGCGCAGCATCGCGGTGGGCGCCGGGGTCGGACTGTTCGCGTTCGTGCTGTTCGAGCGCTGGTTCAGCATTCCGCTGCCCAAGGGCTTCATCGAGCGCGCGCTCGGCTTCTAGCCCGGGTCCGGGCGAAGGGAACCGAAGATGGAAGAGTTGCAGTCGCTGATGCACGGTTTCACCGTGGCGCTCACGCTGCAGAACGTGCTGCTGATGTTTCTCGGCATCACGCTGGGCGTGCTGATCGGCGTGCTGCCGGGACTGGGCGGCGCCAACGGCATCGCCATCCTGCTGCCGCTCACCTTCACGATGTCGCCGACCTCGGCGATCATCATGCTCTCCTGCATCTACTGGGGCGCGCTGTTCGGCGGGGCGATCACCTCGATCCTGTTCAACATTCCCGGCGAGCCGTGGTCGGTGGCCACCACCTTCGACGGCCACCCGATGGCGCAGCAGGGGCGTGCCGGCGAGGCGCTCACCGCCGCCTTCACCGGCTCGTTCGTCGGTGCCTTCGTCGCGGTGGTGATGATCACCTTCCTCGCGCCGCTGGTGGCCGAGTTCGCCCTGAAGTTCGGGCCGCCCGAGTACTTTGCGGTGTATCTGCTCGCCTTCTGCAGTTTCGTCGGCATGGGCAAGGGTTCGCCGTGGAAGACGATCGCGGCGATGATGCTCGGTTTCGCGATGGCTGCCGTCGGCATGGACACCGTCACCGGCCAGTTGCGCCTCACCTTCGGCAGCACCGAGATGATGCGCGGCTTCGACTTCCTGGTCGCGGTGATCGGCCTGTTCGGTATCGGCGAGATCCTGCTCACGATGGAAGAGGGACTCGAGTTCAAGGGCAAGAGCGCGAAGATCGACGCGAGGGTGGTGTTCCACACCTGGGCGCAGATGCCACGCTTCTGGGCGACCTCGGTGCGCGCCTGCCTGATCGGCTGCTGGATGGGCGTGACGCCCGGAGGCGCGACGCCGGCCTCGTTCATGAGCTACGGCGTGGCGAAGAACATCTCGAAGAACGGGCACAACTTCGGCAAGGGCGAGATGGAGGGCGTGGTGGCGCCGGAGACCGCGGCACACGCGGCCGGCACGTCGGCCCTGCTGCCGATGCTGGCGCTGGGCATTCCCGGCTCGCCCACCGCTGCGGTGCTGCTGGGCGGTCTGCTGATCTGGGGGCTGCAGCCGGGACCGCTGCTGTTCGTCGAGCAGAAGGACTTCGTGTGGGGACTGATCGCGAGCATGTACCTGGGCAACATCGTCGGCCTGATCGTGGTGCTGACCACGGTGCCGCTGTTCGCCGCGATCCTGCGTATCCCGTTCTCGATCATCGCGCCGGTGATCATCGTCGTGTGCGCGATCGGCGCCTACACCGTCAACAACGCGATGCTCGACGTGTGGCTGATGATGCTGTTCGGCGTGGTCGGCTACGTGTTCAAGAAGCTCGACTATCCGATGGCGCCGATGGTGCTCGCGCTCGTGCTCGGTGACCGCGCAGAGGACTCGTTCCGGCAGGCGATGCTGATGTCGCAGGGCAGCGTGTCGATCCTGTGGTCGAACTGGCTGGTCGGCAGCATCACTGCCGCCGCGATCCTGCTGCTGTTCTGGCCGCTGGTGAGCGCGCTCAAGGCGAAGGCGGCGGCGGCGCGCGCCTGAGCGGGCTGTCGTCACTGCGGGAACGCCCCGCGCGTCCGGTACGAGGCTCCGGACGCACCCGCGGCTGCTGCAGCGAGCGGCTGTCTCGCCGCAGTGTCTGTCCATGCCTGCTGCGTGCTGCCGGCTGGCGGTGCTGCCGCTCTGGCGACTGCCCGGTGCACGCTCGATGTGGTGCGATACCCTGCG
>CANGUQ010000307.1 GCA_947456915.1 Betaproteobacteria bacterium | reverse complement strand
GGTCGGCGCCGCCGAACGGCGCGAGTTGCGCGCCGCCCGGACGCGGCGCGCAGACGAAGTGGATCGAGGCGATACCGGCTGCTGCCGCCTGCTCGGCCCAGGCGCCGGCGCGTCCGACGTGGCCGGTGCGCGTGAGCGACACCGCGGCGATCCCGTGGGTGCGCGCGCGCTCGATCCCGAGCGCGGTGGAGAAGCGGGCGCCGATCTGCCCGTAGCTCAGCATGCCGTCGACTGCCGCGATCGTGCCGCGGTCGTGTGCACACACCGGCTGGGCGTCGGGGACGACGAAGCCGTCGGTCACCGCCTGCAGGTAGCGCGGCACGCGCGCCACGCCGTGCGACTCGTGACCGGCGAGATCGGCATCGACCAGGTGTTCGGCGACCACCTGCGCTTCGGACGCGCTGCTGCCGCCCGCGCGGAAGAGTTCGGCGACGAACGGGGTGAGTACGGCGGAAGAGATGTTCACGGCGGCGCTCCGATCGGGAGTGCGTATTCTAGGCGACCGGGGATGAAGTCGAGGGTCGCGCGGCAGCTTGCGCCGGGCTGAAGCGCGCGATCATCGGACGACTGCGGCACAGGCCAGCAGCCTGCCCGCTGGCTGACGGCGCCTGATACGCCGTGCGATCATTGCGCAAGCGCGGGTGTACCGTTGCGGCGTCGCCGCATCCGATCCGTGGGGAGGTCACTGAATGAAGCTGCTGGTCCTGCCGGGCGATGGCATCGGCCCGGAAATCACCGAGGCGACGCTCGCCGTGGTCGACGCCGCCGACCGGCGCTTCGCGCTGGGCTTACGTTACGACCACGAACTGATCGGGTTTCCCGCGCTGGAGAAGTTCGGTACGACGTTCCCCGATCACGTGCGCGCCAAGGTGGCGCACAACGACGGCGTCATCCTCGGGCCGGTATCGCACCTGGACTATCCGCCGCGCGAGCAGGGCGGCATCAATCCGTCAGGCGAGTTCCGCGTGAAGTGGGACCTGTACGCCAACGTGCGTCCGGCGAAGAGTCGACTGGGCCTGTCCCGGGTGGGCAAGCCGATGGATCTGGTGATCATGCGGCAGTGCACCGAGGGCTTCTATGCCGATCGCAACATGTTCATGGGTGTGGGCGAGTTCATGCCCACCCCGGACATCGCGCTGGCGGTGCGCAAGGTGACGGCGCAGGCGGCACGCAAGATCGCGGTAAAGTCCTTCGAACTCGCGCGCACGCGGCGCAGGAAGGTCACCGTGGTGCACAAGCAGAACGTGATGAAGATGAGCGACGGGCTGTGGCTGCGCGAGGCGCGCGCCGTGGCGCAGGACTACCCGGACGTCGAACTCGACGAGAAGATCGTCGACGCGACGGCGGCGCTGCTGGTGCGCGATCCCTCGCAGTTCGACGTGATGATGTGCGAGAACATGTTCGGCGACATCCTCTCCGACGAGGCGGGCGAACTGTCGGGCAGTCTGGGGCTCGCCGGGTCGACCAACGAGGGCGACGACTTCTGTGTCGCCCAGGCGCAGCACGGTTCGGCGCCGGACATCGCCGGCAAGGGCATCGCCAACCCCACCTCGCTGATCCTGTCGGCCGGCATGCTGTTCGACTGGTACGGCCGGCGTGCCGGGGAGTCGATGCTCGTCGAGGCGGCAGCGGCGATCGAGCGCGCGGTCGACTCGGTGCTGATCGACCCGCAGAGGCGCACCGGCGATCTCGGCGGCCCGCTGGGCACGCGCGCGTTCACCGACGAGGTGGTGAGGGCGCTCGCGCACGTCTGAAACTGAAACGCGCGACCGTGCGCGCCCCCGCCGGCACGACCTGACGGCCGGGAGCGCGCCGGCCGCATTCGAAGGCAACTCCACGATGGCACTCCGCATCGGACTCATCCACGCCACGCCTCTGGCGATGGCACCGATCAACGCGGCGCTGAAGGCAGCGCTGCCGCAGGCGCAGGCGATGAACGTGCTCGACGATTCGCTGTCGGCCGATCGCGCGGCGCCTGGCGGCATGCAGATCGACTTCGCCCCGCGATTTCGCACGCTCACCGACTACTGCCTCGCACAGCACTGCGACGCGATCATCTACACCTGCTCGGCATTCGGCGAGGCGATCGAGGCGGTACGCGCGCAGGCGCCGGTGCCCATGCTCAAGCCGAACGAGGCGATGATCGAAGAGGCGATCGCGACCGCGCGACCGATCGTCGTGATGGCGACGTTCGCGCCGAGCATCCCGTCCATCGAGGTCGACTTCCGCGAGGCGCTGGGCGCCGGCGGACGCATGCCCGAACTGGTCGGCGTGCACGTGCCCGATGCGCAGCGTCTCTACGGCGAGGGCGACGCCGCGACCCACGACCGACTGATCGTCGAGGCGGCGGTGAAGAACCGGGAGCGCGGCGTACTGATGCTGTCGCAGTTCTCGATGGCGCGCGCCGCCGCTGCGGTGGAGGCAGCGACCGGACAGCGTCCGCTCACCAGCCCGGAGAGCGCAGTGCGCAAGCTCATCGGCCTGCTCGGCCTGCAGTGACGCGCGGGAACTGCGGCGCGCTGCCCGTGCGTGCCGCCGGCCGCGCGGTACCCGTGCATCCGCGCGCAGCAGCGGCAGTGCTCGAGCGCCGTCGATCGACTCCGGGCATCATCGCAATCCCGGACTTCCGGCAATCGCAGCCATGAATCAGCTCGAACAGCTCAGGCAGTACTCGACGGTGGTGGCCGACACCGGCGACTTCCTGCAGCTCGCGCAGTACGCGCCGCGCGACGCCACGACCAATCCGACGCTCATCCTGAAGGCGGTGCAGTCGTCCGACTACGCACCGCTGCTGCACGAGGTGGTGCGGACGCAGCGCGGCGAGCCGATGGCGCAGGTGATCGACGCGCTGCTCGTGCGCTTCGGACTGGAAATCCTGCGGCTGCTTCCCGGCAGGGTGAGTACCGAAGTCGACGCGCGGCTGTCGTTCGACACCGCCGCGACCGTGGCTCGTGCGCGCGCGATCGTCGCGCGCTACGAGGCGGCAGGCGTCGGCCGCGAGCGCGTGCTGATCAAGATCGCCTCGACGTGGGAGGGGATCCGCGCTGCGGCGGAGCTGGAGCGCGACGGCATCCACTGCAACCTCACGCTGCTGTTCGCGTTCTGCCAGGCGATCGCCTGCGCCGACGCCGGGGTGACGCTGATCTCGCCGTTCGTCGGGCGCATCTACGACTGGTACAAGGCCGGCGGACTGAAGAGGACTGCCGGCACCGACTGGGACGAGGCGGCAATGGCCGGGCGCAACGATCCGGGCGTGAGGTCGGTGACTGCGATCTTCAATCATTACCGGCGCCACGGCATCCGCACCGAAGTCATGGGCGCGAGCTTTCGCAACGTGGGGCAGATCGCGGCGCTGGCCGGATGCGACCTGCTCACCATCAGCCCGGCGCTGCTCGCCGAGCTGCAGGCGAGCGAGGCGCCGCTGGTACCCGCACTCGATGCCGCGGCAGCGCGTGCACTGCCGCTGCCCGAGGTGCACTATGATGAAGCGGCTTTTCGCTGGGCGCTCAACGAGGACGCGATGGCGAGCGACAAGCTCGCCGACGGCATCCGGCTGTTCGCGGCCGATGCGCTGCGGCTCGAGGCGTTGATCAACGCGCTGCCGGCCTGACGGCGGGCGGCGCAAACGAGGAGGATACGATGGCAGACAAGCTGGAGAAGTGGCGCGGCTACGTGCCGGACGAGGAACTCGAGGCCTATCGCAAGGGCGCCTTCGGCAATCGCATCGGTCTGGGCGAGCGCGTCGCGCTGCTCAACATCGACACCACGCACATGTTCGTCGATCCGCAGTACTCGATGTGCGCGCGGCGCGATCCGGCGCTGGAAGCCGCAATTGCGCGTATCACCAGCGTGTTCCGTGCGCTCGATCTGCCGATCTACTACAGCCGGCGCGACGATCGCGCACACCCCACCCGGCGCGGCATCTGGAATCTGAAGCTCGGCAACGCGCACGAGTTCCAGTATTCGAAGGACCCGCGCGCGGATGAATGGCCGGCGGAGTACGCGCCGCGGGAACAGGACCGCATCGTGTACAAGAACAAGCCCTCGGCGTTCTTCGGCACGCCGCTGGAGTCCTTCCTGCGCTACGACGGCGTCGACTCGCTGGTGATCATCGGCGTCTCCACCTCCGGCTGCGTGCGCGGCGCGGTGACCGACGCGTTCTCGCACAATTTCCGCGTGATCGTGGCCGAGGAAGCCTGCGGCGATCGCAGCCCGTCGGCCCACAAGGCCAATCTGTTCGACATGGACATGAAGTTCGCCGACGTGGAGTCGATCGACTACGTGATCGCCGAAGTCGAGCGCAGGTTCGGCGGGAGCGCGAAGGCGCGGGCGGTGGCCTGAGCGCCGGGCACCGGCGCGGCGGACGGCAGATGGCACGGTTCGTTTCCGCGGCGAGTGCTGCGCGCACCCGCCGCCAGCACACGCTCGACGGCGTGACCTACTGGCGCACCGACTACTTCAACACCGCGGGCGAGTCGCCGCAGGCGTTCATCGTGGAGAAGTCGCCGGGCGACGTGAGCCGGCCGCACTTTCACCGGGAGAACGAGTTCCAGGTGTTCGTGCGCGGTGACGGGCAGTTCGGGCGCCACGCAGTGCAGGCGTACGCCGTGCACTACTCCGGCGCCTACACCGGCTACGGTCCGATCGTGCCCGGCGAGCGGGGGCTCGCCTACTTCACGCTGCGCGACCGTCACGACGCGGGCGCGTTCTATCTGCCCGAATCGATGCCGCAGATGCGGCGTGTGCCGAAGACATTCCGTCTGAGCGAGCAGCTGCCCGGCGACCCTGTGCAGCTGGCGGCGCTGGACGCCGTGCAGGCGGTGAGCGTGTTTGCGCCCGAGCCCGACGGGCTCGCCAGCGTGCTGCTGCGCATCCCTGCGGGAGCACGCGCGTCGGCGCCGCCGCCCCAGGGCAGCGGTGGCCAGTTCCTCGTCGTGCTCGGCGGTGCGCTGCTTCATGACGCCGAGGAACTGGGCGTGCTCTCGTGCATCGCCGTGGCGGCAGACGATCCGCCGGTGGCGCTCACGGCCTGCGATGCGGGAGCCGAAGTGCTGGTGCTGCAGTTCCCGCGCCGCGCGCCGTGGCAGGACCAGGCCCCGGACGCGCCGGAGCTGCCGACGGGCAGCGAGCGCGCAGGGCAGCCATGACCGCCCGCACGCCGCAGGCGCGCACGGCGCCC
>CANGUQ010000306.1 GCA_947456915.1 Betaproteobacteria bacterium | reverse complement strand
GCCGCCGCACTTCAGGCGCGCACCCTGCATGCGCCTGACCTGATCGACTACGAGCTGATCAGTGTCGCCCTGAAGAAGATCCGCCGCGAACGGCTTCCGCAGGCGGCCGTCACGTCCGCACTCGCCCTGGTCGACGGGATGGCGATCGAACGCCATCGGCTCGACATGTCCAGCGTCCTGCGGCTGGCGGATCGCTACGCGCTCACTGCATACGACGCGGCCTATCTCAGCCTGGCAGAACTGCTGGGCGCACCGCTGGCCACGTTCGACGAACAGCTCGCGGCGGCTGCGCGCGAACATCTGGCGCAGCCGCCGCCCCATGGGGAAGGCGACGCCGCATGACATCGTCGATGCCGCGAGGTGCTCAGGCACCTGGCGAGTGACGGGATGCGGGGATCCAAGTGCCGCGACTCCAGCAGCACGCGCAGCGTACCGGTCGGGCTCGCCGCGACCGGTTGCACGCAGCTCGGGGTCGACCGGACCTGCCACCACTTGGACGGGGTTGGTCATTGTTCGGGCTGGGGCGCCCTCGCCGGCGCGGCTGCGGCGATGCGCGCCTAGCGCTTCTGCTGTTGCCTGGCGCGGTCGGATTCGTCCGCGCGGCGGAACAAGGCCTGCGCCTCCGCTTCCTTGTTCTGGAACTGCAGCGAGAGGCCGAGGCTGTTGAGCGCCTGCGACGTGTGCGGGTGGAGGACTCCCAGCACCTCGGTGCGGATCGAGACCGCCTTGCGGAACTCGACCTCGGCCTCGGCATAGCGCTTCTGTCCGGCGAGGAACACGCCGAAGTTGTTGGTCACCCTTGCCGTTTCCGGATGCCGCGGGCCGAGTGCCGCCGCGGTGGCAGCGACTCCCTCCCGGAAATAGCGCTCTGCCTCTTCGTAGCTGCGCTGCCGCTGTAGGGTCGACGCGATCTGATTCAGGCTGCGTGCGATGTCGGGATGCTTTGGCGGCAGCAATTCGCGCCGTATAGCGAGTGCGCGGCGCTGCATCGCCTCGGCGTCCGCGTGGCTGCCTAAGCCGCTGAGTACGCCAGCGAGATTCTCCAGGCCGTTTGAGGTCCGCCAACTTTTCGGGCCGCTGGTCTTCTCGTAAAGCGCTAGCGCGCGGCGGCTGATCGGATAGGCCTCCATGTACTTTCCCTGATGGGACAGAACCAGCCCGAGGTTGTCCGTGGCGATCGCGGTGTCCTCGTGGTGCTTCCCTTCTGCTCTCTCGATTACGTCGACGGCACGGCGTAACTGGCGCTCCGCCGCCGGGTAGTCGGCCAGATAGTAGAGCGCCAGCCCGTGATTCAGAAACGCAGCGCCCGTGTCGGCGTGGGTCGGGCCGGATGTCTTTTCGAACAGCGCGAGCGAGCGGGCGAGCATCCTCTCGGATTCCGAGTACTTGCCCTGGCGGCCCAGAACCGTCCCGAGGTTGCCGAGGGTCCAGGCGAGGTCGCGGTTTTCGCCGCACTTCTCGCGCAACTCGAGGGCGCGCCGCGCGAGGCGCTCGGCTTCCAGGTATTCGCGCCTGTCGATCTGCGCGAAGGAATCGTCGTCGAGCTTGTCCGCGGCGGTCGGTGGGCACTGCGCGATCGCAGTGCCAGCGACCAGCGCGAGCGCTGCGTGCAGGACGAAACGAATGAGCATTCCCAACCTCCTCCGGGAATGATACAGCAGCCGGCGACGCGTCCAGTTCCGCCGCATGGTCATTGCGCTCCGCGCCCACTGAATCGGTCCGGGTATCGCGGAGGCTCATTGGCATGAGTCAGGCCTTCAGGGACGACCTTAGCCCCTGCAGCGATGCGATCATCGCGCACCTCGCCTATCCGGCGGGACTAACGGACACGGTCAGTATTCCCTGCCGGCGGGGTGCATGCCAGACCGCATCTTGAGCGCCAGCGCTGCAGGGGCTACAGTCGCCCCTCGCCAGCCGCCCGTGGATACCTGGACTGGCCGCGGCAGACGAGGAGAGGCGCAGTGGCAAGGCTCGACGGAAAGGTGGTCTGCCTCACCGGTGCCGGTGCCGGCATCGCGAAGGCGACCGCGCGTGCCTGCGCGCGCGAAGGCGCCAGCGTCGCGCTGTTCGAGATCGATGGCGCGCTGGGCACATCGGCTGCGCGCCAGATCAGCGACGAAGGCGGGCGCGCACTGTTCGTGCAGGCCGACGTCACGCAGGATGACGACGTGCGCGACGCGATCGCCGCCACCGCGCGGGCCTTCGGCCGGATCGACGTGCTGTTCAACTGTGCCGGCGGCTCCTCGCAGGAAGACCGCCCGGTACACGAGATGGACCTGGACGTCTGGCACCGCACGGTGGCACTGAACCTGCTGCATCCCTTCCTGTTGTGCCGCCATGCCATCCCGCACATGATGCAGGCCGGCGGTGGTTCGATCATCAACGTCACCTCTCACCTCGGGCTGGTCGGATCGGTCAAGCCGGCCTATGCGGCGACCAAGGGGGGCATCATCTCGTTCACGAAGACGCTGGCGGCGCAGTATGCGGCGCACGGCATCCGCGCCAATGCGATCGCGCCCGGATCGGTGCGCACGGAACGTGCGATCGGCCGCTACGAGGGCGGGGGCTTCGACCCGGCCTCGCCGGCCGCGCGCGAGCGGGCGACGTTCCAGAAGCTGTATCCGTTCTCGAAGGGCGAGCCGGACGACATCGCGCCGATCGCCGTGTTCCTGGCATCCGACGAGTCGCGGATGCTGACCGGCACCACCATCGCCGCCGACGGCGGACGGTCGAGCTACCTGAAGGTGTACGCAGGCGATTGACCTGCGGCACCGCGCGGGATCGGTCGCCGTCGGGCGAGGTAGGCCACCACCACCAGCACCGCGATGGCGGACAGGACGTGCTTGATCGTGTGTCCGCTGACGATGCCGCCGGTGGCGTCGAACACGAGGCGGTCGTTGCGGTCGAAGACGAGTGCCAGCGCATACAGGGCGATGACCGACACGATGAAGCCACCGCCCGTGTAGCGGGGCGGATAGAGCCAGACCAGGCAGACGATGCAGAGCATCGGCCACGCCTGCATCAGCAGGTAGGGGCGCAGGTCGCCGGCGCCGCGCGCCTCGCTCCAGCCCCAGTAGAGCACGCTGCCGATGCCGGCGGCCAGCAGCACCGGCAGCAGCCGCAGCCCGGCGCGAACACCGACACGCTCGCAGAGGATCGCCGCGAACCAGGCCATGAACGCCAGCATCATCGCGAGGCGATCGAGCATCAGGCCGTGGTTGTCCGGGTCGAGATGGTAGTAGCCCGATCCGAGTCCGATCGACACGATGCCGATGAAGAACAGCCCGTACGGGATCGCCTCGGCGCGATGCTCGAACAGCGGCCGGTGGCGTGCGCGCCACAGCAGCACCAACCCGATCGTACCGGCCAGGATGAACAGCAGGTTGGAGCCGGTATCCAGGCAGTTGGGCAGCCAGCCGCAGTCGCGCCGGTCCGCGAACTGGTGGTACTCGAGTGGCTGCGGCATCGGCGGCAGCAGGGCCGCGCCGATCGCCATCGCTGCGGCGAGCACGACCAGCCCGATCGCCGCGTTCGAAGGACGGCTCACGGCCGCTGGTGGGCCCAGCCGAGCAGTGCGTCGAACGCGGGCTGCGCGGCCAGTGCCTTCGGATGGTTGACGATCATCACCACCACGCTGCGCCGCCCGCGCGCATCGAGCACGTAACCGGCGATCGCCCGCACGTCGTTGAGCGTACCGGTCTTGATGTGCGCCTGGCCGGCCACGCCGGTGTTGGCGAGGCGCCGGCGCATCGTGCCGTCCGAGGCGACCAGCGGCAGGGATGCCATCAGCTCCGGCATCACCGGCGAACGGAATGCGGCGACGAGCAGGTCGGAAAGGCCGCGCGGGGTCATGCGCTCGATGCGCGACAGGCCAGAGCCGTTCTCGATCACCAGCGACGGCAGCGACAGCCGCTTGCCGCGTGCCCAGTCGCCGACCGCCTGCGACGACTTGGCCCAGGTCGCGGGACCGCCCTGCACCTGCGCGCCGATGGCGAGATAGACCTGCTGCGCCATCACGTTGTTGCTCCACTTGTTCACGTCGCGCACGATCTCGGACAGGGCGGGCGAAGTGTTGCTTGCCAGCACGCGCGGCCGTTCGCCTGCGCTGCCGTCGCGTACCTGTCCGGTGATCGTGCCGCCCAGCTCGCGCCAGAGCTGCTGGAACAGGCCCGACACATACTCGCGGTGCGACAGCACGCTGATCGGCAACAGGCGCTCGCCGCAGGCGACCGGGAAGCTCCCGCCCACGGTCACCTTTGCGGCGTTCGCGCTGCCCTGCACGTCGACGCCCAGCTTCGACATCGGATTGCCGCAGTCGAGCGCCGGATCGGCCTTGATCGACACGCCGAGCGTCACCTGGGGCAGGGGCGGATCGAGGCTCACCGTGACCGCGGCGCGCAGCGGGTCGGGCAGCAGGCGCACCATCACCGCGCGGAAGTTGACGAGCAGCGCATCGGGAGGGGTGTTGTATGGCCGCGAAGGTTCGTTGTCGAACACCGATGCCTCGCGCGCGTCGATCGCGAACGCGCTGCGGTCGAGCACCAGGTCGCCGCGGATCTCGCGGATGCCGCGCGCGCGCAGCGTGCGCAGCATCAGCCAGAACGCTTCCTGCGTGAGCCGCGGGTCGCCGCTGCCGCGGATCACCAGGTCGCCCTCGAGCACGTCGCCGCGCTGCGCGCCCTGGGTCACCATGTCGGTGCGCCAGGTGAACGACGGGCCGAGCAGTTCGAGCGCGGCATAGGTGGTCAGCAGCTTCATCGTCGACGCCGGGTTCATCGCGCTGTCGGCGTTCAGGGAGACCGCGGGTTCGCTGCTGCCGTCGAGGTCCTGCACGACCACGCCGACCGCGGACTCGGGGATGCCGGAGCGTGCCAGCGCACTGGCCACGGCCTTCGGCAACCGGCCCTGCGAAGGTGGCTGCGCTTGCGCTGGCAGCCCGTTCTGCGCGTTCACCGGCCATGCGGCCAGCAGCAGGGCGCACGCCACCGAGACCAGCAGCGCGCTCATGAGGCCACCGGCTTCAACGGCAGCACCACCGCCTGCCCGGTTGCGGCCACCGCGACCGGCCAGCCGAGCTTCTCGTCCACCACCTGCGCGAACGATGCGGCCGCGCCCGCCTCGCCATGCACCACCCAGGTCTGCCCGGGCGGCTGCTGGAAGCCGCCCAGCCAGCCGAGCAAGGCCG
>CANGUQ010000305.1 GCA_947456915.1 Betaproteobacteria bacterium | reverse complement strand
TGGGCGTGCGGTGCGAGGCCGCGGTGATCGGCGGGTCAGCACCGGCGGCGCGCATGCGCCCGCGCACTCCGGCAGCGGCGGGGCGCCTGAGCGGCCGGCGGATCGAGTAGCATGCGCGCTCTCTCACTGCTGCGGCCGCGATGGCGATCCGCTTCGACGATATCGGAAACCGGCTGCGCGCGTTTCGCCTCGCCTCAGGCCTGTCGGCCGACGAGATCGCGCGCCGGCTGGACATCTCGCGTGCCGCGCTGTACCGGTTCGAGAAGGGCGAACTGGCGAAGATCGAAACGCTGGGCAAGCTTGCGGAACTGCTCGAGGTGTCGGTGCCGACACTGCTGGGCGTCGGTGTCGAGTACATCGGTTCCGCGGTCGCCTACTTCGAGCGGTTGCGCCAGCTGGAGTCGAACGCCGAGCAGATCATCGTCCTCGCCGGACCGATCTCCTATCTGCTCGCCTCGGAGGCCTTCGACGTCACCCTCGAGCAGGTGCTGCTGGAGAACATTCCCGCCGATCTGCCGGGTCGCGAGCGCGCCGCAGCCGAGGTCGGCGAGATCATGACGATCCTCAAGGCGCGCAAGGCGCAGTACGTCGCGCGGCGCCCTGCGGTGGTGAACCTGATCTCGGCGCGCGAGATCGAGCGCTTCCTGCTCAACGGACTGGTCGGCCGGCTCGATCTGGACGAGCAGTTGCGCACGCTGCGACGCGCGCAGGCGCGGCAGGAGGTCGGCCGCTTTGCCGAACTCGCCGCCGCGCAGCCGATCGGCACCCAGATCGGCATCGTGCCCGACACGCTGCCGCACACGAGCTTCCAGATCCTGCGCCAGCCCGACCGCCAGGTGCTCGTGCTCTCGCCGTTTCGCCTCGGCGAGCAGCCGAACGTGCGCATCGGTGTGGCGATGATCACCTCCGCGCCCGAGGCGCTCGCCCTGCATCAGCGCGCGGCGGAGGAGATGTGGCAGCGGGCGATGAAAGGCGCGGAGGCTGCAAAGTTCCTGCGGGCCCTGCTCGCCCGGTGAGGCGGCGCCGCAGCCCCGTTCGCCACGCGTTCGTTCACGCGAACGGGTCGCGCACCGGCAGGGACGGGAACTCGAGGAAGTCGCGATCCCGGGTGTACGGAACGCGTATTCCATGGGCTTGCAGCAGCGCCGCCAGATGCGCGTCGGGTACCGGACTGCCTCGGGCTGGAACCCTGCGGGTGATCTCGCGATGGATCGCCCGGAAACGGCTGTCTTCGGCCAGCACACGCACTTGCGGCAACGCGAGCAGACGCTCGATGTTCCGCAGCGCTTCCTGCGCGTGATGTCTGATGCTTGCAGAACCCGCATCAGATGTCAGCGTGCGTCATCCGAAACGTCGCGACAACTGGGCAGCATGGATCGGAATGTCTCAAAAAAGAGATTGATCTTGCTTTTTGGACGGTTGCCACGTCTAATCGGGGGCTCAGTCCTCGCGCAGAAGGAATCCCGATGTCCGGCTACAGCTTCGCCAGCGCAGCAGTCCATCTGGATGACCCGGGCACAGGCCATTCGCCGCCGCAGTGTCCGGCCGAGGAATCGGTGGTGCCGATCGTCGCGCACGAGTGGGTGAACGAGGAATACAGGCACATGGTGGTCAGGGCGACGCCGAAGGCGCTGGCCGCGCAACCGGGGCAGTTCTTCCACCTGCTGTGCCCGTCACCTGACGAGGGTGAACTGTGGTTCCGGCGCCCGCAGAGCGTCTACCGGATCCAGCGCAGTGCCGGCCTGCTCGAGTTCCTCTACAAGGTGGTCGGCCGCGGCACGAAAGGGCTGGCGACCCTCGAGCCGGGCGATTCGCTCAACATGGTCGGCCCGCTGGGCGTGGGCTTTCACCTGCAGCCGCACTGGAAGAACATCGTCGTTCTCGGACGCGGTGTGGGTCTGGCGACGATGGCGCCGATCTCTCAGTTCGCCGGCGAGGCCGGCATGCGCGTGACCGCCATCCTCTCCGCGCGCAGTCCCGAACTCGCGCTCGCCGCCGACCTGTTCGAGAGCGTCGGCGACGTGATCAAGGTTCTGGACACCGACGGCAGCAGCGAGATCGGCAACGTGGAGCGCATCCTGCGCCGGCTGATCGAGGAGAAGCGCGCCGATGCGTTCTTCACCTGCGGCTCGAACCGCCTGATGCAGCTGATGAAGAAGCTCGGCCGCGAGCACGGCATTCCGGGCCAGATGGCGATGGAACAGATCATGGCGTGCGGGCTGGGTCCCTGCTACATCTGCGTGCGCACCTTCGAGCGCAACGGGCAGAAGGAGATGCGCCGCGTGTGCGTGGAGGGTCCGGTGTTCGATCTGCAGGAGTGCCTCGGATGGTAGATCTGTCGGTCAGTATCGGTGCGGTGCGGCTGCCCAACCCGGTGATGCCGGCCTCGGGCACCTTCTCGGTGGAGTTCTCGCAGATCATCGACCTGAACCGGCTCGGCGCGCTGGTGGCGAAGACGGTCTCGCGCAACTATCGCGCCGGCAATCCGCCACCGCGCGTGTCCGAGATCTCCGGCGGCATGATCAACTCGATCGGGTTGCCGACCAAGGGCCTGAAGTACTTCCAGGAGGTGCAGGTCGGCGAGTACAAGCGCTTCAGCCCGCCGCTCGTGTGCAGCATCTCGGCCGAGACGATCGAGGACTTCGCGGCGATGGCGCGCGACGTGTCGGTCGACGGAGTCGACGCGATCGAGATCAACATCTCGTGCCCGACGCGCGCACCGGGTGGCGGCAACTTCGCGCTGAACGAGGAACACACCTACAAGGTCGTCAAGCTGTGCCGCGAGGCCACCGGCAAGCCGCTCTGGGCCAAGCTCTCGCCCAATGCCGGGGAGATCGGCGCGGTCGCGGAGGCGGCGGAGAAGGCCGGCGCCGACGCGATCACCGTGTCGAACACGATCCTCGGGCTGAAGATCAACATCGAGACCCGGCTGTCGCACATCGGCAACGGGTATGGCGGCATCTCCGGGCCTTCGGTCAAGCCGATCATCATGCGCATGGTGCACCAGTGCTCGAAGTGCGTGAAGATTCCGATCATCGGCGTCGGCGGGATCTCGCGCGCCGAGGACGTGATCGAGTACATGATGGCGGGGGCGAGCGCGGTGCAGGTCGGCTACGCGAACTTCCGCAATCCGACGGCGATGATCGCGATGATCGAGGGCGTCGAGAAGTGGTGCGCCACGCACGGCGTCGCGCGCGTGGCCGATCTCACCGGGTCGCTGCTCGACCACCCGCCGCGCGACACCTACGAGGCCGGTATGATGGGCATCAGCTGAACGCGCCGCTCGCGTCCGGCGCAGCGCGCCGGTTCGCATGGCGGTCGCCGCGCCGCCGCGCACTTTCCGCATCGCACACTTCGCCTCCCTGCTCCGATGACCGCCGATCGCATCACGATCACCCAGCCCGACGACTGGCACCTGCACGTGCGCGACGGCGCGATGCTGCGCGCCTCGCTGCCGTTCACCGCCCGCCAGTTCGGCCGCGCGATCATCATGCCCAACCTGCTGCCGCCGGTGGCGACAACGAAGGATGCGGTCGCCTATCGTCAGCGCATTCACGAAGCGCTGCCCGAAGGGGTGACGTTCGAACCGCTGATGACCTGCTACCTGCACGACCGGACCGACCCCGACGACGTCGAGGCCGGTTTCCGCGACGGGGTCTTCACCGCGGTCAAGCTGTATCCGGCCAACGCGACGACCAATTCGGCGGCCGGCGTCACCGACTACGCGAAGATCCGTCCGGTGCTCGCGCGGATGGAGAAGATCGGCATGCCGCTGCTGATGCACGGAGAGGAAGTCGACCCGGAGGTCGACGTGTTCGACCGCGAGGCGGTGTGGATCGAGCGCCGCCTCCAGCCGTGGACGAAGGACTTTCCGGGGCTGAAGTTCGTGCTCGAGCACATCAGCTCGAAGATCGCGGTCGACTACATCCGCAGCGCCGCACCGCAGGTCGGCGCGACGATCACGCCGTATCACCTCTCGCACAACCGCACCGACTGGCTGGGCTGGGGCAACCGGCCTTACCTCTACTGCATGCCGGTGATCAAGACCGAGGCCGACCGACGCGCGCTGGTCGAGGCGGCGACCTCCGGCGACCCGTGCTTCTTTCTCGGCACGGATTCGGCGCCGCACCCGGTCGAGCGCAAGCTCGCGGTGGTCGGCTCGGCCGGACTGTTCAACTCGCCGGTGGCGATCGCGCAGTACACGAAGGTGTTCGAGCAGGCCGGTGCGCTCGACAAGCTCGAGGCGTTCACCTCGCTGAACGGGCCGCGCCACTACGGGCTTGCGCCCAATCGCCGCAAGATCACCCTCGAGCGCGTGGCGTGGACTGCGCCGGAAGCGGTCGAGATCGACGGTCCGGACGAGCGCGCACTGATCTATCGCGGCGGCGAGCAGATCGAGTGGCGCGTGGTTTCGTAGTCTGCAGCATCGACAGGGGTCAGTCGTTCGATGGAATTCGACAACAGTTTCGACGTGCCGTTGCCGCCGGCCGAGGCGTGGCGGTGGCTGCTCGACATCGAGCGCATCGCCACCTGTCTGCCTGGCGCCGAACTCACCGAGGTCGTCGACGCGCAGACCTACAAGGGCAAGGTCGCGGTGCGGCTCGGGCCGGTGGCGCTCTCCTTTGCCGGGCAGGCGAAGCTGGAGCAGATCGACCACGCCGCGCAGCGCGCGCGCATGCGCGCGACAGGCGCCGATGCCAAGGGGCGGGGCAGCACCAATGCGCTGATCGACTTCACGCTCGAGCCGCTCGACGAGGGCGCCGCCACGCGGGTCAGGATTCACAGCGACGTGACGCTCACCGGTTCGGTCGCGCAGTACGGGCGCGGTGCCGGCATGATCCAGAGCGTCGCGGCGCAGCTGATCAAGCAGTTCGGCGAGTGCCTGCGTACGCGCATCGCCCGTGCTGCCAGCGGTGAAGTCGAGGACACGACGAAGGCAGCCAAGCCGATCTCGGGGCTGTCGGTGGTGGTGCGGGCACTGCGCGAGGGCAGGCGCGACTCCGAGTCGGGTTGAGCCGGCGATGAAGCCCGCCCGCTTCGACTGGCATCCGGCG
This sequence comes from Betaproteobacteria bacterium, assembly GCA_947456915.1. Classification (GTDB taxonomy): domain Bacteria; phylum Pseudomonadota; class Gammaproteobacteria; order Burkholderiales; family CAIKXV01; genus CAIKXV01. The sequence goes on along the minus strand of CANGUQ010000305.1, from coordinate 160 downwards.
CACAGCCTCGACGAGGCGGTGTCGCTGCTCGCGCGCTTCGCGCCCGACGATGGTCGGGTGATCGCCGGGGGACAGAGCCTGGTGCCCAGTATGGCACTGCGGCTGGCGTTCCCCGCACACCTCATCGACATCAACGCGGTGGCGGAACTCGCACGCGTGC
>CANGUQ010000304.1 GCA_947456915.1 Betaproteobacteria bacterium | reverse complement strand
CCGCGCGGTGCGCGCAGATGCGCGCGCCGCTGCGATGTGCGGCTCTGCGCAGTCGGCACGCCGGCACTCCCGCCGTGGCCGGCGCGCGCAGGCGCCCGCTGCATCCTCCCACACTCTCAGGCGTTCACTGCAATGACCGACTCTCCCGCTGCGCCAGCCGATGGCGCCGAATTCAAGTCCTGGATGTGCCTCGTCTGCGGCTGGATCTATGACGAGGCTGCGGGCTCGCCTGAAGAAGGCATAGCCCCGGGCACGCGCTGGGCCGACGTGCCGCCGAACTGGACGTGCCCGGAGTGCGGTGCGCGCAAGGAAGACTTCGAGATGGTGGAGATCTGAAATGCGCCTGCTGCACACGATGATCCGCGTGGGCAATCTCGACCGCTCGATCGCCTTCTACACCGAGGTGCTCGGGATGAGGCTGCTGCGACGCAAGGATTATCCGGAAGGCCGCTTCACCAACGTGTTCGTCGGTTACGGAGACGAGCGCGAGCACGCGGTGCTCGAGCTCACGCACAACTGGGATACCGAGCGCTACGACCTGGGAAGCGGCTACGGTCACGTCGCGGTGGAAGTGGACAACGCTGCGCAGGCCTGCGAGCGTGTGCGTGCGCGCGGTGGCAAGGTCACGCGCGAGGCCGGTCCGATGAAGCACGGCACGACGGTGATCGCCTTCGTCGAGGATCCCGACGGCTACAAGATCGAGTTCATCGAGCGCGGCACGCAACGCGCCGGCTGAGTCCGGACGCGATCACGCGCGGGCGCGGGGCGCTGCAGCCGCGCAGCGCGCAACCACGCGCTGACCGCGCCCGCGTACCGCATCGTGGTGCTGCAGGCGGGTGGCGGGGCAGGCGCACTCCGGGGCGCATGCGCGCGATGCGTGTGGCGTCACTCGGCCCGATCGGCGCGACTGCGGTCGGCCGCATTGGCGAGCCGCACGAAGTCGGCGACAGCGAGCGTCTCGGCGCGTGCCTGCGGATCGATGCCCAGCGATCGCAGCGCCTCCGGTGCGAACCAGCCGGCGAGCGTGTTGCGCAGCATCTTGCGGCGCTGGCTGAAGGCCTGCTGCACCAGCGCCGACAGTGTCGGCAGATGATATGCACCGAGTGCGGCCACCGGATGCGGCCTGAGCCGCACCACGCTCGAATTCACCTTGGGCGCTGGCCGGAAAGCCTCCGGGCCGACCTCCAGCACGGGCTCGGCGTCGAAGCGGTACTGCAGCATCACCGACAGCCGGCCATAGGCGGCACTGCCCGGCACCGCAACGATCCGCTCGACCACCTCCCGCTGCAGCATGACGTGCACGTCGAGCAGCCGATCGGCGATGTCGAACAGCCGGAACAGCACCGGACTGGAGATGTTGTAGGGAAGATTGCCCACGACGCGCAGCGGCGCCGGCAGCGTGGTGAAGTCGAAGTCGAGCACGTCGGCTTCGTGCACGATCAGTCGGGCATCCGGCAGCCGTTGCGTGAGCGTACGTGCGAGATCGCGATCCACTTCGATCACGTGCAGCGGCTGCACCCGCGCGGCGAGCGGCGCAGTGAGCGCGCCCGTACCGGGTCCGATCTCCAGCAGCACGTCGCCGGGCCGCGGATCGATCGCGTGCACGATCGCGTCGATCACGTGGCGATCGACGAGGAAGTTCTGCCCGAAGCGGCGTCGGGCGCGATGCTGCGGCAGACTCAAGCGGGCGTGCTGCCAGCGACGGGCTGCCGTGCGCCGGGAGATGCCGACGTGACAGAGGTCGCCGCCACGGTACCGGCAGCGCCTGCACGGCCTGCGTGCACCGCGAGTTCGGCGGCGAGCGCGACCGCTTCGCGCAGGCTGCCCGCGTGCGCGCGCCCGGTGCCAGCCAGATCGAGTGCCGTGCCGTGATCGACCGAGGTGCGGATCATCGGCAGGCCCAGCGTGACGTTCACCCCGGCGCCGAAGCTCGCGTACTTGAGCACGGGCAGACCCTGGTCGTGGTACATGGCGAGCACCGCGTCAGCGCCGCGCAGTCGCTCGGGGTTGAACAGCGTATCCGCGGGCAGCGGGCCGATGAGCTCGGCACCGTGCGAGCGTGCCTGCGCGAGCGCGGGTTCGATCACATCGATCTCCTCGCGGCCCAGATGACCGCCTTCGCCCGCGTGCGGGTTGAGGCTGGCGACCAGGATACGCGGCCGCGCGACGCCGAAGTCGCGTCGCAGCGCGCCGATCAGGATGTCGAGCGTGCGCACGAGGCCCTGCACCGTGATCGCGGCCGGCACCGCCGCCAGCGGCAGGTGGGTCGTGGCAAGCGCCACACGCAGTCCGCCGCCGACGAGCATCATCACCACCCGGGCCGTGTCGGTGAGCTGCGCCAGCAGCTCGGTGTGGCCGGTGAATGCGAGTCCGGCATCGTTGATCACGCCCTTGTGCACCGGTGCGGTGACCAGCGCGTCGAGGATTCCGCCGCGGCAGTGGCGCACTGCCGCTTCGATCGTCGCGATCACGTAGCGTGCGTTGGCAGGGTCGAGCACGCCAGCGCGTGCCGGCGCTGCGACGGGCACGTGGGCCACGCGCAGGTGGCCCGGTGGCAGCGGGGCGCATGCCCGACCGCCGTCCCAAGGCACGGTGGTGATCGGACGGCCCAGCAGTTCGGCGCGCTCGCGCAGCAGGCGCGCATCGGCGATAACGACCAGCCGGGCATCCGGCGGCTGCGCGTGGGCGAGCTCGACGCACAGATCCGGGCCGATTCCCGCAGGCTCGCCGGCGGTGAGCGCGATCAGCGGCTGCACGGACATGCCGTTTTCGGAGGGGCCGTCGCGAGCGCCTGGCGCGGCAGCCCGGCGGCTGCGCTCATCGGTCTTCCAGGCGCAGACTGACGAACGCGCGGTCGCGCAGCTGGCGCAGCCACTCCTGGAACGATTCGTCGGCCTTGCGGGCGCGGATCGCCTGCCGGGCGAGCAGCCGCTGGCGCTCGATCGAGAGATCCTCGCGCCGTCGCTCGAGCACCTGAATCAGGTGCAGGCCGAATTCCGTGCGTACGGCTTCGCTGACTTCGTTCACCTTCAGCAGATTCATCGCGCGTTCGAAATCGGGCACGGTGTCGCCGGGGGAAATCCATCCGAGCTCGCCGCCGCGCGGGGCGCTGCCGTCGTCGGAGTGCAACCGGGCGAGTTCGGCGAAAGAGGTCCCGTTCTCGATGCGCTCCTTCAGTCCGCGCAGGCGCACGCGCGCGTCGTTCTCCGAAACGAGTTCGTTGACCCTGATCAGGATGTGACGTGCCCGGGTCTGCTCGACGACGACGCTGCCGCCGGCGATCTTGCGGTCGACGACGCGGATGATGTGAAAGCCGGCCGGGCTGCGCAGCACCGGGCTAACCTGCCCGACTCGCAGGCTCTTCGCCGCATCGGCAAACAGCGCCGGCCAGCGGTCGTTCGACCGCGAGCCCATCAGGCCGCCCTTGAGGGCGTCGGCCGCGTCGGAGAACGCGGCAGCCACCTCGGCGAACTCGCCCCCCGCCGTGAGCTGGGCCAGCGCCTTTTCCGCCCTCGCGCGGCGCTCGGCGAGCTGCTCGGGCGAGGCGCCCTCGGGCACGCGCACGAGGATGTGCGCGAGCGCCACCTCGTCCTCTCCGCCGGCCTGTGCCTCGCGCGTGCGCAGGAAGTTGTCGATCTCCGATTCCGTGACCACTACCCGCGAGTCGACCTCGCGCTCGCGCAGGCGGGTCATCAGCACTTCCTCGCGCAGATCCTCGCGAAAGCGATCGAACGGAAAGCCGTCGCGCTCGACCGCGCTGCGAAACTGCGGCAGCGTCATCTTGTTGTCTTCGGCGATCCGGGCGAGGATCTTCTCGAGCTGGGCGTCGTCGACACGCAGGCCGGTCTCGCGCGCCTGCTGCAACTGCACGCGGTCGGAGATCATGCGCTCGAGCACCTGACGCTCGAGCACGTCGGCGGGCGGTGGCGCCGTGTTGGCGCGCGCGAGTTGCGCCAGCGCGAGCTTGGTGCGCAGCGCGAGGTCGAACTGGGTGATGACCTCATCGTTCACCACTGCGACGATGCGGTCCACGGTCAGTACCTTGCGCGGCCCGGCCGACTGGGCCAGCGCGCTGCATGCAGCCAGCGCCAGCGTCGCGGCAACCGCCACGCGCGCAAGGCGGCCGATGCGCGAAGGCGACTGGCGGGAGGGGCTGAGGCGACAGAGAGTCACGATCGGGTCGACGTTCGGAGCGACCGGGTGCGGCCAGGGTACCGCACCGCGTTCAACGCAACGGATACGGAATCTCGTGGACCGGCTGCACCCGATTGAGCTCGGTCTCGGTGAAGCCGGGGATATTGCGGCGCAGCAGTTCCAGCGGGTTGGAACCTACCCGCGACAGCCCGCGCAGCTCGATCTGCGCGAACATCGCGGTGTTCGCCTGCTGGGTGCCGACCGCGATGCGGCTGGCGACCACGCGGAAACTCCAGCACTCATCATCATACTGCAAGCCGGCCAGCGCCTCCAGGATGGTGCGCTCGCGCAGCGAGTAGTTGTAGCGTGCGAGCGTCGACCAGCCGCGCCCGAGCCGCCACTGCGTGGACACGTCGATCTGCTCGAGCTGGGTGCGCGAGTAGCGGTAGGACGCATTGAACACGAGCCCGGGCTCGGGCATGTAGCGCACTCCCGCGACCGCCCGCTCGAAGCTGTTCAGCGAGGTGCTGTACTGCAGGCCGGCATCGGCGATCCACCCGCGCCAGAGCTGGCCGGTCAGCGTTCCGATGAGATCGGAGCGCGACTTGCCACGCGCAGCCGCACCGGGCAGCGTCACCTGAAGGTCCTGCAGGTAGAAGCGCTGCGCCACGCCCACGCGCAGGCGCTCGCTGCCGCTTGCCTGATCGATCGCGCGCGAGATCAGTCCGGCGGTGATCTGGTTGGCGTCGGCGATGCGGTCGCTGCCCGAGTAGAGGTTCTCCTGGAACAGCGTGACGAAATTCGGGTCCGGCAGCGCGCTGTCGAATACCGGCAGCCTGCTCTGGTCGCGAAACGGGATGTAGGAGTAGAAGAGCCGAGGCTCCAGCGTCTGCGTGACCGTGCGACTGAACATCGAAGTGTCCCGCTCGAACACGAGCCCGCTGTCAACGGAGAAGATCGGCAGCGCGCGCGATGCGCTGGGTATCGCCGTCGTGTTCGCATCCATCTCGTAACGCGTCAGATGCATCCCCGCCTTCGGCCGTATGAAACCGTAGGTGCTCTGCAGCGGCAGCGTCACGCT
>CANGUQ010000303.1 GCA_947456915.1 Betaproteobacteria bacterium | reverse complement strand
TACAGCCGCACCGGCGCGGTACGTGAAATGGCGCGGCTGGTTGCGCGCGGCATCGAACAGGTGCCGGGGGCGCGTGCGCGGCTGCGCACCGTGCCGCCGGTGGCCGCGGTCGTGCAGACTGCGGCGCCGCCAGTGCCCGACGAAGGGGCCCCGTACGTCGAACCCGCCGATCTGGAGCAGTGCGCCGGTCTCGCGCTCGGCTCGCCCACGCGGTTCGGCAACATGGCCGCCCCGCTGAAACACTTCCTCGACGGCACCGGCGCGCTCTGGGCCAGCGGCGCGCTCGCCGGCAAGCCGGCTGCGGTATTCACCTCCAGCGCGAGCCAGCACGGCGGGCAGGAAACCACTCTGCTGTCGATGATGCTGCCGCTGCTGCACCACGGGATGCTGATCGTCGGCCTGCCCTACAGCGAGGCGGAACTGTCCTCGACGCGCACCGGCGGTACGCCCTACGGCGCAAGTCACATCGCCGGCAGCGCCGCCGACCAGCCAATCAGCGCCGAGGAAAAGGCGCTGTGCCTTGCTCTGGGCCGGCGGCTCGCGCTGATCTGCGGGCGACTCGGCGAGTGAGCGCACGCAGGGCGCCGCGACCGCCCGCCTCCGCGCGCAGCGTCGCGCTCTGGCACTGGCTGGCGATCGCCGCGCTGATCGCGCTGATCGCACTGGGTCTGGCGTGGGAACTGGTCATCGCCCCGCTGCGGCCGGGCGGGTCGCTGCTCGCGCTCAAGGTCCTGCCGCTGCTGCTGCCGCTGTTCGGAATCCTGCGCGGCCGCCGCTATACGTATCAGTGGGCGCCGATGCTGGTCCTCGCCTACTTCGTGGAGGGCGTGATGCGCGGATACGGCGACAGCGGGGCCGCCTCGCTCGCCGGCTGGAGCCAGGCCGTGCTGGCGGGCACCTTCGTGTTTGCCGCCGCCTTCTACGCCCGCGATGCCCACCGGGTTGCGCCGAAGCCCTGACCCGATCGTACTCGTCAAGGATCGGCGCTGTAGTTTCCCGTCATGATCCTGACGCGCAGCCAGCCGTCGTCTGGACCACGACAATCCTTGCCCGGAGAACCTAAAGTCTGCGCCCCTGGCGTCCGATAACGCCACAAAGCGAACGGTGGTGCCCGCGGGTTCCGATCGGAGCATCGCCGCCGCGTCAATCGGGAAGAATGGGGAACCTCATGGCGTTGCGCAGCATGGACTACAGCAGCGAAGAGCGCGGCTGGCTACCCTGGCTCGGCAAGACTGGCAAGCTGGCGATGCGCTGGGCCTGTCTGGTCAACGGCGGGCAGCAGGCGACCCTCGAGCGGACGTTCGAAGGCATTGCACATACCCGGCGCAAGCTGCTGATCGACTGGGCGAACGCCCGCTGGCAGTTCCTCGCCACCGTGGCGGGCGACCTCGCGAACCGACGTGTGCCGGTCGACAACGCCGGCCTGCGGGCAATCCGCGAAGCGAGTCCGGAATTCTCCGAACTGTTCGTCGTCGATGCCAAGGGCAAGGTCATCGCCTCCTCGGACAACGGCCACGTCGGGATGTCCGACCTGCCGCCGCGCGCGCTGCAGGCGGGTCTGACCGCGCAGTTCCTGCACGGTCCGTACATCGACCCGCGTACCGAGTCGATCGGCCGCAGCGTGTCGCAGTTCCACGACGCGGTAACGCTGATGTTCTGGCAGCCGCTGCCGGGCGTCGGGTGCCTGTGCGCCCGTGTGCCCAACGACGTGCTGAGTGACCTCATCCAGCGCGAAGGTGGACACGTGTTTCACGAGTCCGGCGACAACTACGTTTTCATGGTGGAATCGAAGTTCGACCCGGCAATCGCCCCGGGCACTGCGCTGTCGCGCTCGCGGTTCGAGGATGCCGCATTCACGCTCGGCGACAACCTGAAGCAGGGCGTACGGACCAGTTACGGCACGGTCACCGTGCGCCACCACACCGAGTTCGAGCTGGTGTTCAACGACCCCGCCACCGGTCGGCTGCACCCCGGCGTCCGGGAGACGATCCGTAACGGCGAGAACCTGTACGTCGACTACCCGGGGTACCCGGACTATCGGCATATCCCGGTCATCGGCAAGGGCGTGACCTTCAGCCTGCCCGGCTCGCCGGATCGCTGGGGCATGATGTGCGAAGCGGATCTCGAGGAGGCCTACCGGCCACGCTCCATCGGCTATCGGTTCTGGCGCCTCGGTGCGGGCCTCGCGCTGGCGACGGTCGGGGTGCACCTGGCGCTGGGCGCGCTGATGCCACCGGCTTCGTTCGGTTACTGGGCGATCCTCGGATCGTGGCTGCTGCTCTGCGGCGGCATCCTGCACGCGCGGGTGGTGGCACCGGTGCAGCACGCGCTCGGCGCGCTGTCGGGATACTTCCTGAATATCGCCGAGTGCGACGGTCCGCTGTCCGATCGCATCGACGCTGGCGCCTTCCGCAACGACGGCACGGCACAGCTCGCACGCTGGATGAACAGCTTCGTCGATCGCACCGACGAGACCGTACGCGAGGTGACGGCCACCGCGCTGCGCGTGAGTTCGGCCTCCGAGGCGCTCGTGCGCACCGCCAAGGCGGTGGCGGAAGCCTCGCACCGGCAGACCGAGCAGACCGCGGAAGCGGCCAGCGCGGTGCAGGAAGTATCGACCAGCGTCGCGCAGGTCGCCGAGAACGCCGATGCGGCAGCCGAGCGCTCGGCTGCCGCAAGCCAGGCTTCGTCGGAAGGACAGGCTCTGGTGGACGGCACCGCGCGCGAGGTGCGGACGATCTCGGCCTCGATCGAGCAGTCGAGCGGAATCATCGACCGCCTCGGGCAGCGCTCGCACGAGATCGACAGCATCGCCCAGACGATCCGCGACATCGCCGAGCAGACCAACCTGCTCGCGCTCAACGCCGCGATCGAGGCTGCACGAGCCGGCGAACAGGGTCGCGGCTTCGCGGTCGTCGCCGACGAGGTGCGCAAGCTCGCCGAGCGCACCTCGCACTCCACCCTCGAGATCGGCAAGGTGATCCAGTCGATCCAGCGGGAGACGCAGGATGCGGTCACGACGATGGCTGCCTGCACCACGCAGGCCGGACACGGCGTCGAGCAGGCCGCCAGCGCGGCGCGCGCGCTCGGCGATATCAGCGCGAGCGTGGCCTCGAGCCAGCAGATGATCCGCGAGATCGCATCCGCCACCGGCGAGCAGCGGGAAGCCACCAGCCAGATCGCGCACACGATCGACTCGATCGCGCGCGCCTCCGAGACCAATTCGATCGCGGTCGACGAGGCCGGCTCGGCAGCTCGCAACCTGCGCTATCTGGCTGCCGACCTGAAGAAGGCGGTGAGCCGCTTCAAGACGGCGAACGGCTGAGCGGCACCGCCGCTCGGCCAGCGCGCCTACAGCTGCGGATTGGTGCGGTCGATGCTCGCCTGGAGGCGGTTCAGTGCGTTGAGATAGGCCTTGACCGACGCGACGACGATGTCGGTGTCGGCGCCGACGCCGTTGACGATGCGACCGGCGAGCTGCAGGCGCACCGTGACCTCACCCTGCGACTCGGTACCGCTGGTGATGTTGTTCACCGAATAGAGTTGCAGCTCCGCGCCGCTGGCCACCAGCACCTCGACCGCCTTGAACGCGGCGTCGACCGGCCCGCTGCCGGTGGTGTTGGCCGTCTTCTCGACCCCGCCGATCGAGAGCGTGACGCGTGCCCGCGGGGGCTCGCCCGTCTCGGAGTGCGCGCTCATCGAGATGAGCTTGTAGTGCTCGTCCTCGGTGGTGACTGTCTCGTCCGAGAGCAGCGCCTGCAGATCCTCGTCGAAGATCTCCTGCTTGCGGTCGGCGAGCTCCTTGAACCGCGCGAATGCGGCGTTGAGCCTCTCCTCGGACTCGACCACGACGCCCAGTTCCTGCAGCCGGGAGCGGAAGGCGTTGCGCCCGGAGAGCTTGCCCAGCACGATCTTGTTCGCGTGCCAGCCCACGTCCTGGGCGCGCATGATCTCGTAGGTTTCGCGGTTCTTCAGCACACCGTCCTGATGGATGCCCGACTCGTGCGCAAACGCGTTCGCGCCCACCACTGCCTTGTTCGGCTGCACGCTGAATCCGGTGATGCCCGCAACGAGGCGGCTCGCCGGCACGATCTGGGTCGAGTCGATGTTGGTGTCGCAGGGAAAGATGTCCTGCCGCGTGCGCACCGCCATCACGATCTCTTCCAGCGCCGCGTTGCCGGCGCGCTCGCCCAGCCCGTTGATCGTGCACTCCACCTGGCGTGCGCCGTTCATCACGCCGGCGAGCGAATTCGCCGCTGCCAGCCCGAGGTCGTTGTGGCAGTGCGTGGACCAGATCACCTTGTCCGAGCCGGGTACGCGCTCGCGCAACTGGCGGATCAGCGCGCCGTACTGCTCGGGCATCGTGTAGCCCACGGTGTCGGGAATGTTGAGCGTCGTCGCGCCCGCCCTGATCACCGCTTCGAGCACGCGGCACAGGAAATCGATGTCCGAACGGCCGGCGTCCTCGGGCGAGAACTCGACGTCGTCGGTGAATCCGCGCGCGAACTTCACCGCGTTCACCGCCGTCTCCAGCACCTGCGACGGCTCCATCCTCAGCTTCTTCTCCATGTGGATGCGCGAGGTGGCGAGGAAGGTGTGGATGCGCCTGCGCGGCGCCGGGGCGATCGCCTCGGCGCAGCGCCGGATGTCGTTCTGGTTCGCGCGCGACAGGCCGCAGATCGTGCTGCCGGTGATGGTCGATGCCACCGCGTGCACCGCCTCGAAGTCGCCGTTGCTCGCCGCCGGAAAGCCGGCTTCGATCACGTCCACCCGCATGCGCTCGAGCTGGCGCGCGATGCGCAGCTTCTCCTCGCGCGTCATCGTCGCGCCCGGGCTCTGCTCGCCGTCGCGCATGGTGGTGTCGAAGATGATGAGGCGATCGGTGCTCATGACTGTCTCCTTGACGCGCATCCGGCGCTCCGGTCTGCGCTGTTTGCCCGCTTGCGCCGCCTGTCTGGCGTGAGCGCGGGCATCGTGAAGAATCGCTCGCCGGCGGGCAATCGTGCGGAGCGGCTGGAAATCGAGGCTTCCGGATCCGGCTCGGCGGGCACGTCGGGCGCACCGTCTTCGCCTGAAATCCGCCCGCGCCGGCGCGCGGGATAACTCAACAGGGGTCGTGTCGGCTAGCGCGCGCGGCGCAGCAGCCAGCTGGCCAGCAGGGTGCTGGTCAGGTACGTGAACAGGACTACGCGTTGAGTGACCGAAGACATGGACGAAAGTC
>CANGUQ010000302.1 GCA_947456915.1 Betaproteobacteria bacterium | reverse complement strand
CGCGCACGCTCGGCTGCACCAGCGAGGCGCCCCCGCCGCAAGCGCGAGCGCGGCGGATCTTCGCCCCGCGCGCATCGACGGTCAACGCATCTCGCCTCGCGCACGCGACGCGGACCGCCGGCACCCGGCTGCCGCCGCCCACATTGCGCGCGCCCGGTTCCGTGGCGCCGGAAAGCTCGCAAGCCGACTCGCTTGCGCGGGACAGACGCGCCCTCCGGATCATGGTCGCCAACTCCCTCATTCCGGTACGCGGGCGCCATCGAGCGCACTGCTGCCGGCGAACACCACCGCGTGAATGACCAGCACGCTCAGGCCTCCACCGGTCGCTCGTCGAACCACTTGAACAGCGAAGGAAGCACCACCAGCGTGAGCAGTGTCGAGGTGAACAGCCCGGCGATCACCACTACCGCCAGCGGCCGCGTGACCTCCGAGCCCGGCCCGCTCGCGAACAGGAGCGGGATCAGACCCAGCATCGCCACGGTGGCGGTCATCATCACCGGGCGCAGCCGTGCGGTACAGCCCTCGATCAGCGCGTCGTGAAGTGCATGTCCCTCCTGGCGCAGGCGTCTGATGTACTCGACCAGCACCACCCCGTTGAGCGTCGCGATACCCCAGAGCGTGATGAAGCCCACGGACGCCGGCACCGACAGGAACTCGCCGGAAACGAGCAGCCCGAAGATCCCGCCCAGCGAGGCGAACGGCAGCACCATGATGATCAGCAGCGCGTAGCGCATCGAATTGAACAGGATGAACAGCAGGAAGAAGATCACGCCGATCGTGATCGGCACGATGATCGAGAGCCGGCCGAGCGCACGCTCCATGTTCTCGAACTGACCGCCCCATTCCAGCGTGTAGCCGTCGGGCAGGTCGACCTGCTCGGCGATGCGCGCCTGCGCCTCGGCGACATATCCGCCCAGATCCCGGCCGGCGACGTTCGACCCGATCACGACCCGCCGCCGACCCGACTCCCGGCTGATCACCGGCGCGCTGTCCACCACGTGGATCGTGGCCAGGCTCTTCAGCGGCACCGTGGCGCCGTTCGGGGACACGAACAGGATGTTGCCGATCGCCTCGGCGCTGTTGCGAAATTCCTCCGGGAAGCGCACGACGGCGGCAAAGCGCCGTTCGCCCTCGAAGATCTCGGTTGCCTGGCGCCCGGCAACCGCGGTTTCGATCACGTCGTGCACGTCCGCAACGTTGATTCCGTAACGCGCGATCGCCTTGCGATCGATGTCGATCGTGAGAAACGGCTGCCCGCTCAGGCGGTCCAGACGCAGATCGCGCGTGCCGGGCACCGCGGAGAGCACGCGCGCGATCTCCTCGCTCTTCTGCCGCAGCACGTGCAGATCCTCGCCGAACAGCTTGATCGCCACCTGCGAACGCACGCCCGTGACCATCTCGTCGACCCGCTCCTGGATCGGCTGGCTCATCACCAGCTGTACCCCCGGCAGCACTGCCAGCACCTCGCGGATGCGGCGCTCGATCTCCGACTGCAGTTCGAATCCCTCGGGGCGCTCGGCAGGCGGCAGCAGGCTCACCACCGGGCCGGACTCGTTGGTACCTGCCGGATCGGCCGGGCTCTCGCCGCGCCCCAGTGTCGACAGTGCCAGCTTCACGCCGGGCACCTGCGAAACGAGCTTCATCGCCTCGAACTCCATGCGCACCGACTCCTCCAGCGACACCGAGGGCACACGGATGATCTGCGGAGTGACCGAGCCCTCCTGCATCACCGGTACGAATGCCGTACCGAGAAAGGGAAACGCTGCGCCGGCAGCAGCCAGCAGACCGACTGCGATCCCCACCACTGCCTTGTCGTTGCCGATCGCCCAGCGCAGCGTGCGCAGATACCCCGGCTTGATCAGGCGGATGACCAGAGTGTCGTGATCGACACCGCCCTTCAGCATGTAGGACGCGAGGATCGGCGTGAGCGTGAGCGAGAGCACCAGCGAGATCGCCAGCGCGATCCCGATGACCTTGGCGAGCGGACCGAACATCTTGCCTTCCATGTCGGTCAGGAACAGCAGCGGCATGAACACGACGATGATGATGCCCACACCGAACACCACCGGCACGCCCACTTCGCTCGCCGCGCGCAGCACAACGCGCAGCCGGTTCTCGCCGCTGCCGCGGGCCTCGCCCAGCCGCTTGAAGGTGTTCTCGACCACCACCACCGAGCCATCGACCATCAGGCCAATGGCGATCACCAGCCCGCCGAGCGACATCAGGTTCGCCGATATCGCGTAGTGGTCCATCACCATGAAGGTGAAGAGCGGGGTGAGCAGCAGCGTCGCGACCACGATCAGGCTGGACCGGATGTCGCCCAGAAAGACCACCAGCACGACGATCACGAAGATCACCGCCTCGATCAGCACCTTGACCATGGTACCCAGCGCGGCATCGACGAGTTCCGTGCGATCGTAGAACGGCACGATCTTCAGACCACCGGGCAGCAGATCGTTGTCGTTGATCTCCTGCACGCGCTGCTTGACCCGGGACACGACGTCGCGCGCATTGCCGCCGCGGATCATCATCACGATGCCCGCCACCGCTTCGGTGTCGCCGTTCCGGACCGCCGCTCCGACCCTCGGCTCCTCGCCCAGCGTGATCGTTGCCACGCTCTTCAGAAACACCGGCGTACCGCGTATCTCCTTGATCACGATGTTGCCGATGTCGTCGAGCGTACGCACCAGCCCGACACCGCGCACGAGGTACTGCTCGACGCCGCGGGCGAGCACCCCCCCCCCGCTGTTGGCGTTGTTGCGCTCGAGCGCCTCATAGATTTCCGCCAGCGTGACGTTGAAGCCGCGCATGCGCTGCGGGTCGGCGAGGACCTGGTACTGGCGCGTATACCCGCCGTGCGAGTTCACCTCGGCAACGCCAGCGACGCTGCGCAGCATCGGGCGCACGACCCAATCCTGCACGGTGCGCCGCTCGGTCAGTTCCTCGCGCGTGAGCGGCCGATTCCCGTCATCGGGCCGCTCCAGCGTGTACTGATACACCTGCCCCAGCCCGGTGGACACCGGCCCGAGCACCGGCACCGCGCCGGCAGGCAGACGCGACTTGACCTCGATCAGCCGCTCGAGCACGAGCTGGCGCGCGAAGTAGACATCGGTCGCATCGGTGAACACCAGCGTGATCAGCGACAGTCCGGCCCGGTTGAGCGAGCGCATCTCGCGCAGGCCCGGCATGCCGGTGAGAGCGATCTCGATCGGCACGGTGACGAAGCGCTCGACCTCCTCGGGCGAGCGCCCGGGTGCCTCGGTGGCGACCTGCACCTGAACGTTGGTCACGTCGGGGAACGCGTCGAGCGACAGCCGCTGCACCGCCCGGGTGCCGAACAGCCCCAGCACGACGAACACGACGAGCAGGATCAGCCGCTGCTGCAGGCTGCCGCGGATGATCCACTCGATCATTGCCGGGCGCGCTCGTTGTTGAGGTGAAACGAGCCCTCCACCACCACCGACTCGCCTACCTTCAGCCCGGCCAGCACCGGGCGCAGACCGTTGTTGCTCTCCGGGCCGAGCCTGACCGCGCGCAACTGGAACAGGTCCGGCTGCAGGCGCACGAACACGTGCTCCTGCGTGCCCTCGCGCACGACTGCCGCCGCCGGAACGGCCAGCGCGGGCCGCGCCGGCTCACGGATCGCCATCGTCGCCAGCATCGCGGGCTTGATCGCCCGGTCGGCGTTGGCGAGCGTGGTCCGCACGGTGATCGTGCGCGTCTCGGGGTTCACGGTGTTGCCGACGAACGTGACCCGGGCGCTCACACGCCGGTCGCGCAGCGCGGGGATCTCGACCTCGACGGGCTCGCCCACCCGCACCGCGTAGGCCTGCTCTTCGGGTACTTCGCTCACCACCCAGACCTGCGACAGGTCCGCGATGGTGAACAGCAGATCGGCGGGCTGCACGACCTGCCCGACGGTGACCCGGCGTTCGATCACGGTACCGGCGAGCTTCGAGGAGATGGCGATGACCGGGCTGATCGCGCGCGTATTCTCCAGTCGCTCGATCGCCTCGCCGCTCATGCCGAGCAGCAGCAGGTTGCCGCGCGTGGTGCGCAGTTCGGCCTCTGCGGAGAACAGCTCGTTCTCGCGCCGCTGCAGTTCCGCCGAACCGATGACGTCGGCCGACACCAGCAGCTTCGCGCGCTCGACCGCACGCTGCGCGAGTTCCATGTCGAGACCGGCCTTGAGGAAGTTGCGCTGTGCGGCGGCGAGCTCGGCGCTGTCCAGGCGCGCGAGCAACTGCCCGACGCGAACCTCCGCACCGAGTGCCGCCGGCGCATCGGTGATGCGCCCGGTCACCGAGGAGCCGATGCGCACCACGCGCTCCTCGTCCACCTGCACGCTGCCCGCCACACGGACGTACTCCTGAATGTCGGCAATACGGACTTCGGCGACCTGCAGCCGCTTGAGCAGTTCCGCACTCGCCTTGATCTGGCTCGTGTCGCGCGCGGCCGGCGGCGGCTTCGGCGGCGCCTTGCTGCACCCTGCCAGGGCGCAGACAACGAGCAGCGCCAGCGCAACAACGGGCAGGAAGCCGCGAACGGACCTCGTGCGGTGAATCATCGTGACGCCTCCAGCAGGTCGATGCCGATCAGCCGTTCGATCTCGAGCAGCGCGTAGCGCGCCTCGTACAGTGCATTGATGTAGTCCTGGCGCACCAGTCGCAGCGTGCGCTGCGCATCGAGAAACTCGATCACGCCGCGCTCGCCGAAACGGTAGGCTGCCTCGGCCACGCGTACCGTCTGCTCTGCCTGCCTGAGCAGCCCCCCCTCGAACGCATCGACCTGCTGCCGCGCGAGGGCGAAGCCGTTGAACGCGAACTCGAGTTCGCCCAGCAGCTGCTGACGGCGTATCTCGAGCTGGGCATCCGCGAGTGCCGTCTCGGCAAGCGCTTCGCGGATCTGACCCTGTCGCTGGTTGAACACCGGCAGCGGCACCGACAGGCCGAGCCGCCACCGCGACTGATCGGGTTCGTTCTCCAGCCCGGCGCGCAGCGTCACCTGAGGCGTACGCAGCCGCGTCTCGAGGTCGAGCCGCGCACGCGCGCGGCGCTGCTCTGCCTCCAGCTGGCCGATCTCGGGGTTCGCCTGCAACGCCCGCGCGCGGATGTCGGCGAGCGT
Organism: Betaproteobacteria bacterium; assembly: GCA_947456915.1. Taxonomy (GTDB): domain Bacteria; phylum Pseudomonadota; class Gammaproteobacteria; order Burkholderiales; family CAIKXV01; genus CAIKXV01. The sequence continues at coordinate 116 of CANGUQ010000302.1, read as the reverse complement.
GGGCACCGCCGCAAGCCGCGGCAGCCCGCCCTGCACGCCGACGCGCTCTCCGGGCGGCAGACCGAGCAGGGCGACCAGCGTGCCGCGCGCCTGCTCCACGCGCAGCGCGGCAGAGT
>CANGUQ010000301.1 GCA_947456915.1 Betaproteobacteria bacterium | reverse complement strand
TGGCGGGCGTGCCGGGCACCGGCGCACCGATCGTGCTCGACTGGGCCGATGTCGGCGGCACGCTCGGGCGCGGGCTGCTGCCCACGGGCGCCGCGCGAGAGACGCTGTCTACCGCGCTGGGTCCGGTCGAGGTGTCGATCGTGGACGCCGGCAACGTCACCGCGTTCGTGCGCCCGTCGGTGTTCGGTCTGACCGGGGCGCAGTTGCCGGGCCACCGGATGGACCGCGATCTGCTCGACCGCATCGAAGCGGTACGCGGGGCGGTTGCGGTACGACTGGAGATGGTCGACGCCCCTGATCGCGCGCAGTCGGTGACACCGACGATCCCCAAGCTCTACATCGTCGATCCGCCGGCAGACTATCGCGATGCGAGCGGGCGCGAGGTGAGCGCCGCGTCGATCGATCTGGTCGGGCGCGGCATGAGCATGGGCACGCCACATCAGGCCTATGCGGGAACCGTCGCGGTCGCCACTGGCGCCGCCGCCGGTATCGCCGGCTCGATCGTGCACGAGGTGATGCGCCCTGAAGTTGCCGCGACGCACCGGCTGCGTATCGGGCATCCGGCCGGGGTGATGGAGATGCAGGCGCGCGTGGACAGCGACGGCCGTACCCATCGGCTGGTGCGTGCGGCCGTGGTGCGTACCGCGCGCCGGATCATGGACGGCACGGTCTACGTTTCCTCGCGCCATTTCGATGAAGACTAGCGTGTGCCCGATGGACCCGAACGCGCCGCCCGCGCAGGCCTGGACCCGGGCGGCCGCGCACGCACTCGCCCTGGTGCGTACAGGTGCGTCGGCGCACGCGGCCGACCGGGTGCGGGCGATCGCGTGCTGCGTGATCACGGTCGTCGCTGCAGGTGCGGTACAGACGGTGGCGGCGCAGGCGTGGCCAGCCAAGCCGGTGCGGCTGATCATCCCGGTCGCCCCGGGCGGGGGCACCGACTTCCTCGGGCGACTGCTCGCGCAGAAGCTCGGCGAGAACCTCGGCCAGCCGTTTCTGGTCGACAACCGTTCGGGCGCCGGCGGCAGCATCGGTGCGCTCGCCGTGGCGCGGGCCGTTCCCGACGGCTACACGCTGATCGTCGGCTACACCGCCTCGCACGGCATCAACCCCGCGCTCGCCGCGTTGCCCTACGATCCGGTGACCGACTTCAGCCAGATCTCGCTGGTGGCGACGGCGACCAATCTGCTGGTGGTCAATCCGGCGGTGCCGGCAAAGAGCGTTGGCGAACTCATCGCCCACATCCGCGCGCAGAAGGAGCCGCTGCGCTACGCCTCCGCCGGCATCGGCAGCGCCCCGCACATGTCCGGCGAGATGTTCAACCGCATGGCGGGTACGGCACTGGTGCACGTTCCTTACAAGGGCAACGGACCGGCGCTCAACGACGTGCTCGCCGGCCATGTCGAACTCATGTTCGCAGCGCTGCCGGCTGCGATCCAGCACGTGCGCACCGGACGGCTGCGCATGCTCGCGGTGACCGGGTCGAGGCGCGTGCCGCAGGTGCCCGAGATGCCGACGCTGTCCGAGTCGGGGCTGAAGGGCTTCAACACCGACCAGTGGTACGGCGTGCTGTCGCCGGCGAAGACACCGGCTGAACTGGTGACCCGTCTGCACCGCGAGGTGATCAGGGTCACCCAGACCGCCGACTTCAGCGAGCGCATGCAGGCGCAGGGCTTCGACGTGATCGGCAGTTCACCTGGCGAGTTCCGCAGCCACATCGTCGCCGAGGTGGCGAAGTGGCGCAAGCTCGTGCGCGAGGCCGGGATCAAGGCCGAGTGAACCCCGGCCGGTGCCGGATCGCCCCGACCGGAGCGCGCTGCTGCCGATCACCGCCGCCGACCCGCCAGGAACGCGGCAAGAAAAGCAGGAACAGAGGTAGGAAAAGAGGAAAAGGGGTCAGGGTCGATTTCAAAGAAAAGGGGTCAGGGTCGATTTCGCTGGCGATACCGCGAACTCGCGAGGGGGACTCTGCGAAATCGACCCTGACCCCTTTTCCCCTTTTTCTTGCGCGCCTTGACGGCCTGCGGGTGGCTGGGCAGCTGTCAGGTGCGCTTCGATCTGGCCGAGGGGCTCGCGGCGGTGCCGCGCTCACGGTCAGGGGCAGGCGTGCGCTCTCTCGGGTGCGCCGTTGCTGCGCCGGGATCCTGCCGTGCGGCCGCCTGGATTCTGCCGTGCTGCCGCCGCACCCGGCGGGAGGCAACTCATGCGCATCATGAGGCGCTGCGTGCGGGGCGTCTGCGCAGCAGGACGCTCGCTCCCCACTGCACGAGGTCGTCGACGTAGGTGAACACCACCGGGATCACCAGCAGCGAGAGCAGCGTGCCGGTGACCAGTCCACCGAGCACTGCGATGGCCATCGGCGAGCGGAAGCTCGGGTCCACGCCCCAGCCCAGCGCGATCGGCAGCATGCCCGCTCCCATCGCGATCGTGGTCATGATGATCGGGCGCGCACGCTTGTGGCAGGCGTCCATCAACGCCTCGAAGCGCTGCATGCCGTGATCGCGCCGGGCGATGATCGCGTAGTCGATGAGCAGGATCGAGTTCTTCGTGGTCACGCCCATCAGCATGATCAGGCCGATCAGGCTCGGCATCGAGAAGCTGCTGTGCGCGGCCAGCAGCGCGACGAAGGCGCCGCCGATCGACAGCGGCAGCGCGGCGAGGATGGTCACCGGCTGGAAGAAATCCTTGAACAGCAGGACCAGCACGATGTAGATGCACAGCACGCCGGTGAGGATCGCCAGCCCGAAGCTCGCGAACAGTTCGGCCATCACCTCGGCGTCGCCGATCGTCGCCCGCGTCACCCCCGCGGGCAGGCTGGTTAGGCTGGGCAGCCTGTCCACCTCGGCGACCACGGTGCCGAGCGGCTGGTTGTTGAGTTCGATCACGATGTTGACGTTGCGCAGCCGGTCGTAGCGATTGATCTGCGCCGGGCCGCTCTCGATCGCGAGAGTCGCGATCGAGTCGATGCGGATCGGCCCACCGCGCCCCGGCACGGTCAGTTGCGAGATGAGCGACAGGTCCTGCTTCGCTGCGTCGGGCAGGCGTACGACGATCGGAACCTGGCGCTGCGCGAGGTTGAGTCTGGGTAACGCGAGGTCGTAGTCGCCGACGGTAGCGATGCGCAGCGTGTCGGCGATGGTGATCGAGTTCACGCCCGCATCGGCGGCCTTCGCGAAATCCGGCCGCACTACCAGTTCCGGGCGGATCAAGCTGGAGGTCGAGGTGATGTTGCCCAGCCCCGGGATCGTGCGCAGGTCGCGCTCGACCTCGCGCGCTGCGGCGAGCAGCGTGCTTCCTTCGTCGCCGGCGAGCACGAGAATGTACTTCTCGCCGGAGCCGCCGAGGCCGACAGACACGCGCGCGCCGGCCAGTTCGCGCATGCGGGCACGCAGATCCGCCTCGATCTGCTGCTTGGTCACGCCGCGGCGCTGTGTGCGCGGGGTGAGGTTGATGTTCAGGGTGGCCTTGCGCGCTTCGGCGACGCCGGGAGGCGCGAACGGATCGCCGCCTGCGCTGCCGCCGCCGATGGTGGTGTACACGGTCTTCACGTGCGCGTTGCCGCGGATCAGTTCGCGTGCGCGCTCGGCGGCGTCATGCGTGTCGGCGAAGCGCGTGCCCGGCGGCATTTCGATCTGCACCTGCGTCTGGCTCAGGTCGTCGGGCGGGATGAAGCCGGTGGGCAGCAGGGGGATCAGCGCGATCGATCCGGCGAAGAACAGTGCGGCCGCCACGCTCGTGGCCAGGCGGTGGCGAACGCACCAGGCTGCGAGCCGCATGTAGCCTGCCATCGTCCGGCCTTCCTCGTGCCGTTCGCTCGCAGGCCGCAGCAGGTAGGCGGCCATCATCGGGGTGAGCGCGCGCGCGACGACGAGCGAGGCGAACACCGCGAGCGCCGCCGTCCAGCCGAACTGCTTGAAGAACTTGCCGGCGATGCCGCTCATGAACGCAGTGGGCAGGAACACCGCGATCAGGGTGAAGGTGGTGGCGATCACCGCCAGTCCGATCTCGTCGGCGGCCTCCATCGCCGCCTGATACGGCGTCTTGCCCATGCGCAGGTGGCGCATGATGTTCTCGATCTCGACGATCGCGTCGTCGACGAGGATGCCGATCACCAGCGACAGGCTGAGCAGTGTCACCGTGTTGATGGAGAAGCCCAGCCACCACATCCCGAGGAAGGTCGGGATCGCTGACAGCGGCAGCGCCACCGCGGCGACGAAGGTCGCGCGCCAGTCGCGCAGGAAGAACCACACCACGATCACGGCGAGGATCGCGCCCTCGATCAGCAGCCACATCGAACCTTCGTAGCTGTCGTACACGAAGTCGACGAAGTTGAACGCTTCGGTGACGGTGATGTCCGGATGCGCCGCCTTGAGCTGTTCGATCCGGGCGCGCACGCCCTCGGCGACGGTGATCTCGCTCTCGCCGCGCGCGCGGGTGACTTCGAAGCCGACCACTGGCCTGCCGTCCAGCAGCGCGGCAGAGCGCCGCTCCGCGATGGTGTCGCGCACGTTCGCGAGCTGGTCCAGGCGCACGCGCCGGCCGTCGCCCAGGCTCACCTCCAGCGCCGCGAGCTCCTCGGCCGATCGCACGGTGGCGAGCGTGCGCACCGACTGTTCGCCGCCGCCCAGATCGATGCGCCCGCCCGAGAGTTCGCGCTGCAGGGCGCGCAGTGCGCGCGACACGTCGGCCGCGGTCGCGTTCATGCTCAGCAGCTTCGAGGGATCGAGCTCGACGCGAACCTCCCGGGACACGCCGCCCACGCGCGCGACTGACCCTACGCCGCGTACGGTGAGCAGCGACTTCGCAGCCTCGTTGTCGACGAACCACGACAGGGCCTCCTCGTCCATCCTCGTCGAGGAGACCGTGTAGGTGAGGATCGGCAGTCCCGAGATGTTGAGCTTGGCGATGACCGGATCGCGCAGATCTGCCGGCAGGTCGGCGCGTATGCGGTTCACCGCGTCGCGTGTCTCGTCGAGCGCTTCCTGCACCGGTTTCTCCAGCCGGAACTCGACGGTGATCACCGCGGTGCCGTCCTGCAGCGTCGAATAGATGTGCTTCACGCCCTGCACGCTGGCGACCGAATTCTCGATCTTGCGCGCGACCTCGGTCTCCAGCTGGCCCGGGCCGGCACCGGGCAGCGCCGCGCTCACCGTGATGGTGGGCAGCTCGATGTCCGGGAAGTTCTGGATCTTCATCGCCTTGAAGCCGGCGAGCCCGGCGATGGGGAGCAGCACGAACACAATCACCGT
>CANGUQ010000300.1 GCA_947456915.1 Betaproteobacteria bacterium | reverse complement strand
TCGAAGGCGTGTTCGCGCCCGCCGGCACCGCGCGCGAGGTGATCGCGCGGTTGAACACGGCGATCGGCCACGTGCTGGCGAGCGCCGAACTGAAGTCGAACTGGGCGTCGAAGGGCATCGACTTCGTCGCCAACACGCCCGAGCAGTTCGCGCAGCGCGTGCGCGCGGACTACGAGCGCACGACGGCGCTGATCAGGGCCGCCGGCATCCGGCCGGAGCGCTGAGCTCGCGCGGCGACGTGTTGCGCCTGCGCGGGGCGTCGCAGTCCGGTCTGCATCAGCCGGGGTCGGGCGACCCCGGATCACCGAGCCGCCGAGGCGGCGATTTCCCGGATGGCCGGGCGAGCCAGTCGCCCCGTCCGAAGAGTTCTCACCACGGAGTACCGTCATGACCACACCGAGTTACGACCCGCAGAAGATGTCGCAGCCCAGGGACTGGAAGCTGATCGTCGAGAAGGACGTGAAGATCCCGATGCGCGACGGTTCCCTGCTGTACGGCGACATCTTCCGCCCCGATGCGGGCAGCGAGAAGCTGCCGGTGATCATGAACCTGGGGCCTTATCAGAAGGACAAGGTGTGGATCCCGCCGGAGGATCTCGAGGAGGAGCCCAACGAGTACATGAACTGGGAGACGGCCAATCCGCTGTGGTGGTGCCCGCGCGGCTACGCGCTGCTGCGCGTGGACACTCGCGGCACGGGCAAGTCGCCCGGCAAGTCCGAGCCCAGTTCGTATCAGGAAGGACTGGATTCGTACGACTGCGTCGAGTGGATCGCGAAGCGCGAGTGGTGCAACGGCAACGTCGGCACGCTGGGTATCTCGTATCACGCCGCTTTCCAGTGGCGGCTCGCCAACCTGCGGCCGCCGTCGCTGAAGGCGATGATGCCGTGGGAGGGGCGTGCCGATCAGTATCGCGACCAGGGCTACCACGGCGGCATCTTCGCGATGGGCTTCGTCTCGCAGTGGGCGAACAGCACCGCCGCGCACAATCTGCTCGGTCGCCCGCGCAGCTACAACCCGGATGCGTTCAACAACAACATCCTGTGGGAGTACATGCGCAAGGACCTCGACAACGACGAGTGGCGCAAGAACAGCGCGCAGTGGGACCGGATCGAGGTCCCGCTGTACAGCGTGGGCAACTGGGGCGGCTTCGCGATGCACCTGCGCGGCAACACCGAGGCGTACATGCTGGCCGCCTCGAAGCACAAGAAGCTGCGCATCCACACCGGCAGCCACTTCCACCCGTTTCACGCCGGGGAAGCGCGGATCGACCAGCTGCGCTGGTTCGACTACTGGCTGAAGGGCATCGACACCGGCATCATGGACGAGCCGCCGGTCAAGCTCGAGATCCGCACCGGCGGCTCCACCGGGCGCTACCCGTTCCGCTGGGAGAACGAGTGGCCGCTCGCGCGCACGCAGTGGACGCGGCTGCACCTGAACATCGATCGCGACACGCCGGCGAAGGGCGACGGCGTCGAGGGCACGCTGGTCCCGCACGCGGCCGAGAAAGAGAGGCACGTCACGTACTCGGCCGGTCCGGGACACTACCGTCCGGTCTCGGGGCGCAGCGGCGTCACCTTCGACACGCCGCCGATGCCCGAGGACATGGAGGTGACCGGGCCGCTGGTGCTCAACCTGTGGGTGTCGAGCTCGTCCGAGGACATGGACATCTACGCCACCATCCGCAACATCGGCCCCGACGGCAAGGACGTGAACGAGGTCGGGCAGCGCGGCGAGCCGGTGCCGTGCGTGACCAAGGGATGGCTGCGCGCCTCGCACCGCAAGCTCGATCCGGCGCGTTCGCTGCCGTACCGGCCGTATCACGCGCACGACGAGCGCTGGTGGCTCGAGCCGGATCAGGTCGTCGAGTGCCAGGTCGAGATCTGGCCGACCAGCATGGTGTTCCGCAAGGGCCACAAGCTGCGGCTGGACATCACGCCGCGCGACGGCGTGGGCACCGGTCACTTCACCCACTACAACGCCGACTACAACTCGGGCGCGACCAATCGCATCTGGTCGGGCGGTGACCGCCAGTCCTGGCTGCTGCTGCCGGTGATTCCGGCGAAGTGATCGCCCGGCGCCGGGCTGCGGCCAGACTGCGCAGCCCGGCGTCCACTGCGCAGCCCGGCGTCCACTGCGCAGCCCGGCGTCCACTGCGCAGCCCGGCGTCCACTGCGCGGGCCGGTCAGCCCCGACCGGCGGGCGCCCCGCGCACGATCTCGCCGAAGCGCTCGTACAGTCGCGAGTAGTCGGTCTGCGCCATGCCCTGCTCGATCGCTGTGTGCAGGAAGGCGCTCGTGTACGCGCCCAGCGGCACCGGCGCGTCGAGCGCGCGCGCGAGATCGACGGCCATCGCCAGATCCTTGTCGAGGTTGTACACGCGCGAGCGGGCATCCCACTTCCCCGACAGGATGTGCGCCGGGAAGCGCACCTCGCTCGCGTAGCTGCGCGCGTTGGAGACGTTGAACACCTCGATCATGTCGGCCAGATCGATGCCGGCCGCCTGCGCCATACGGCCACCCTCGCAGGTGGCGAGGAAGATCGTGTGGCAGACCATGTTGTGCACGAGCTTCATCGTGTGGCCGGCGCCGCTGCCGCCCAGATGAAAGATGCGGCGGGCGATCTTCTCCAGCACCGATCGCGTGCGCTCGAACGCCTCGCGCTCGCCCCCGATCATCAGCGTGAGCGTGCCGGCATCGGCGCCGGTGGCGCCGCCGCTCATGCCGGCGTCCATATAGCGGATGCCGGCGGCCGCGGCACGGCTGGCGAGCTCGCGCGTGTCGCGCGGGTCGGAGGTGGTGAAGTCGTACACGACCAGCCCGGGACGTGCGCGCGCGAGCACGCCGGTCTCGCCGTCGAGACTCGCCGCGATCTGCGGCGTGGCCGGCACGACGAAGATGATCGTGTCGCAGACTTCGGCCATCGCGCCGGGTTCGGCGACGGTCACCCCGGGCAGTTCCGCGAGTCGCCCGCGGGCAGCTGCATCGATGTCCCACACGTGAAGGGCGAAGCCGGCGCGGTGCAGATTGCGTGCGACGCCACCGCCCATGTTGCCCAGACCGACCACACCGACGGCGGTTGCCGCCGCCGTCACGCTCTCGTTCGCGCTCATCATGGGACCCTGTATTCTGCCTTGTCCTTGATCGGGTTGGCCGGCTCGCAGGTCTTGCTGCCGCGCACGATCTGCTCGACGGTGGCGAGGTAGGCGCACCAGCGGATGGCGTCGGCTTCGGCGGCAGCGAAGCGCACGATCACCCCTCCGGCCACGTTGATCTGCTGCACGCGCGGGCCGTTGCGCACGAGCAGCATCAGGTCGACGTCGCCGCCCGGCTTCACCGCGCCCGGCGTGGCCACGAAGCGCGCGCTCGCGTCCGGCGCATCGCTCACCGCGAGCGCGGTTTCCTCGCGTCCGGGCGGCGGCGTGACCGGTCCGAGTCCCTGCGCGGACGCGCCGCTCACGGCAAGGGCGGCCAGCGCGGCGGCGCTCCATGCGTTGATCGCGCGCAACGTGCCGCGCCCGCGGGTGTCACGTGCTGCCGCGCGCGTGCGGGCAGGCGCCATGGCCGTGGCAGCCATGCTCACGTCGCGCGCGGATCCCGGTCCGCCTGCGGCGCGGGCGATCACTGCACCCCCAGCAGCTCCACGTCGAACACCAGCGTCGCGTTGGGCGGGATCACGCCGCCTGCGCCACGCGCGCCGTAGCCCATCTCGGGCGGGATGATCAGCGTGCGATTGCCGCCCACGCGCATGCCGGCCACGCCCTGATCCCAGCCGCGGATCACCTGCCCGGCGCCGAGCTGGAACTCGAACGGCTGCTTGCGATCGAGCGAGCTGTCGAACTTCCTGCCCTTGTTGTCGGGGGCAGCGGGGTCGAACAGCCAGCCCGTGTAGTGCACGCTGACGCGGCGTCCGGCAACGGCTTCCGCGCCCTTGCCGACGCCGCGATCGATCGTCTTGAGCCCGGCGGGCTGCGCAGCGGCGGGCTCGGTATCGGCGACCGAGGTGATCAGCAGGGCGGCGATGGCGGTGACGGCAAACGAGGCGATCGACTTCATGATTTACGTCCTTGTCGTGCGTGCGGAGGCGGGTGGGCCGGCGGGTGTGCGGCGTGCGCGCTGCACTCGGGCAGTGCGCGCACGGGGGCAATTGTCGCACTGCCGTGGTCTGCCGGTCATCCGTGTGCGCACGGCTGTCGTACTGCGGCCACCGGCGAGGCACGTCCGGCCGATGATCCCGGCGCCACCCGCGCCAGGGCCTCGCGTCACTCGTTCGGTGGCAGCAGCCCGGCCGCCGCCGCCTTCAGCCGCACGGCGGCGCCGATCAGCTCGAGCGTGGGCATCGGCACCTGCAGATGCGCGGCGAGTTCCAGCGGTGCATCGACGAGCGCGCCGAGTTCGATCTGCCTGCCTGCCTCGAAGTCCTGCAGCGTCGAGGGCTTGTGAATGCCTTTCTCGCGCGCCTGGGTCATCCGGTCGTCGAGCGATCCGGCCACGCCGCTGCCGCTCGCCCGGGCGAGCGCCTCGATCTCGCTCATGATCGCGTGAGCGGCACGCCCGAGCACCGGATCGCGCGCGACGTCGCACTGGCGCGCGCCGGTCAGCGCACAGGTCGTGTTGAACGCCGCGTTGGTCGCGAACTTGCTCCAGACGGCGCGGCGGATGTTGGTGGTGACCTCGGCATCGAAGGTGCTGCCGGCGAACACCGCGGCGATGCGTTCGGCTGCCGCGGTGCTCGCGCCGGCCACCGGCGGGCCGAGCGTGAGCCGGCCCGGGGTGGTCTGCGTCCACCGGGCCTGCGCGACGTCGCGCCAGGCCGGGGAGTAGATGACTGCGCCGACCAGGCAGTCGGGGGCGATCGCCGCTGCCAGACGCCCGTGCGGGTCGACCGCGCGCACCGGTTGCGCCGCCGTGCCGAACCACCACGGGATGCCGTTGACCACCGGTGCCACCAGCGTGCGCGGACCGATCGCCGGCTGCGCGGCCGCCATCGCCGCGCCGAGCGAGAACGCCTTGGTCGCGAACAGCACGACGTCCTGTACCGGCAGCTCGGCGCCGCTGGCCACCACGCGCGGGTGACTCGCGAGCAGTCGTCCGTCTGCCGTGGTGAGGTTGAGCCCGCGCGTGGTCAGTGCCGCTGCGGTCTCGCCCCGCGCGAGCACCGTCACGTTGCGTCTGGCCGAGGCGAGGTAGCCGGCGAGCATGCCGCCGATCGCGCCGGCGCCGACGATGAGGATGGATTCGTTCATGGCATTCGTTCTCCGGGTGCTGCGCT
>CANGUQ010000299.1 GCA_947456915.1 Betaproteobacteria bacterium | reverse complement strand
CGTCAACAGCGGCTTCATCGGCGGGCTCAACACGATCGAGTTCTTCGTCCAGGGTAATGGCTGGTTCGACGGAATGGCGCTGCAGAACGTGGGCTTCACCGCCAACGCGACCACGGCCATTCCGGTGCCGGCACCCGTGCTGCTGCTGGGCACCGGCCTGCTGGGTCTGCTGGGGATCGCCCGCCGCAGGAAGTGACCGACGACGCAGCCGCAGCTCGTCGGACGCGCGACGGCCTGCGGCTCGCAGCGCGGACGGTGGTGCGCGCCGCTGCCGGCGTGCCTCGGCGGGGTGCGGCCGCGCGACAGGCTCAGTGGCCGTAACCGCCGCCGCCCGGGGTCTCGATGACGAACACGTCGCCGGCCTGCATCGGCGTCGAGTCACAACCCTGCAGCGGATCGATGCGCCCGTCGGTCCGCACCACGTAGTTGCGTCCGACCTCGCCCGGTTCGCCCCCGGCCATGCCGTAGGGCGGCACGCGACGGTGCCCTGACAGGATCGCCGCGGTCATCGGCTCGAGAAAGCGCAGCCTGCGGATCGAGCCGTTGCCGCCGCGCCAGCGTCCGCGGCCGCCGCTGCCGTGGCGGATCTCGAAGCTCTCCAGACGGACCGGGAATCGCCATTCGAGAATCTCGGGGTCGGTCAGCCGCGAGTTGGTCATGTGCGTCTGCACGACGTCGGTGCCGTCGAAGCCGCGCTCCACGCCGTCGGGACCGATGCCGAGGGTGCCTGCACCGGATCCGCCCGACACGGTCTCGTAGTACTGATACGTGTCGTTGCCGAAGGTGAAGTTGTTCATCGTGCCCTGCGAGGCGCCGATGACGCCGAGCGCCCCGTAGAGCGTGTCGGTCAGGCACTGCGAGGTCTCGACATTGCCGGCGACCACCGCCGCCGGGTAGCGCGGCCGCAGCATCGAGCCCTCGGGGATGATCAGGTCGATCGGCTTCAGGCAGCCGGCGTTGAGCGGAATGTCGTCATCGACCAGCGTGCGGAACACGTACAGCACGGCCGCGTAGCACACCGCCGAGGGCGCGTTGAAGTTGTTCGGCAGCTGCGGCGAGGTCCCGGTGAAGTCGATGCGGGCGCGCCGGGCGCTGCGGTCGATGCCGATCTTCACGCGGATCACTGCGCCGTGGTCCATCTCGTAGGCGAACTCGCCGTCGTTCAGCACGTCGATCACGCGGCGCACGGCCTCTTCCGCGTTGTCCTGCACGTGGCGCATGTAGGCGTGCACGACGTCGAGTCCGAACTGCCGCACCATGCGATCGAGTTCGGTCACGCCTTTCTGATTGGCGGCGATCATCGCGCGCAGGTCGGCCATGTTCTGGTCGACGTTGCGCGACGGATACTCGCCCGAGGCGAGCAGCGCGCGCGTCTCGGCCTCGCGCAGCCGACCCTGTTCGACCAGCAGGAAGTTGTCGATCAGCACGCCTTCCTCCTCGACGCGCCGGCTGTCCGGTGGCATCGAGCCCGGGGTGATGCCGCCCACGTCGGCGTGGTGGCCGCGCGAGCCGACGTAGAAGAGGATCGCCGGCTCGCCGCCGCCGGCAGGCGTCTGGCCGAACACCGGTGTGATCACCGTGATGTCGGGCAGGTGAGTGCCGCCGTTGTACGGATCGTTGAGCACGAACACGTCGCCCGGGCGCATGCGCCCCGCGTTGCGCGCGATCACCGTCTTCACGCTCTCGCCCATCGAGCCCAGGTGCACCGGCATGTGCGGCGCGTTGGCGATCAGCTGGCCGTCCTGGTCGAACAGCGCGCAGGAGAAATCGAGCCGCTCCTTGATGTTGACCGAGTACGCCGTGTTGGCGAGCGTGAGGCCCATCTGCTCGGCGATTGCCATGAACAGATTGTTGAAGATCTCCAGCATCACCGGATCGGCGCTGGTGCCGATGGCCGTGCGCATCGGGCGGGGCACCACGCGCTCGAGCACCAGATCGCCGTGCACGGTCACCGCGGCTGCCCAGCCCGGCTCGACGATCGTGGTGGCGTTGTCCTCGGCGATGATCGCGGGGCCGGGGACGCGGGTTCCCGGCGCCAGCTGGCTGCGCTGCCACACCGGCGTCGCCCGCAGCGCGCCGTCGCTGAACATCTCGACCGAGGACGCCGGGGTGGCCGCCGCGGCACCGGTCGGAAGCGGCCGCGCGCCGGCGGCGGCTTCCGCACCCGCGCCGGGTCCGCGGGTACGACCGATCGCCTCCAGCGAGATCGACTCGACGATCAGGGCGCGCCCGGGCATCAGGAAACTGTACCGCGTGCGATAGGCGGCCTCGAACGCCTCCTGCATCGCACTCACCGTGCCTGCGGGGACGGTGAGTGCGGTGTCGGTGCCGCTGTAGCGCAGGCTCACCCGGCGCGACAGTTCGATCCGCCCGGCCGGCACGCCCTGACCGTGCACCTCGGCGCTCGCCGCGGCCGCCAGTTCGGCGAAGCGGGCCTCGAGCAGCGGCAGCAGGCGCGCGTCGAGCGGCTCCTCCACCGCGGCCTCGCGCATCGCGGTGATGTCGGCAAGCCCCATGCCGTAGGCCGAAAGCACGCCCGCGTACGGGTGGATCAGGATGCGGCCCATGCCGAGCGCGTCGGCGACCAGGCAGGCGTGCTGACCGCCGGCCCCGCCGAAGCACTGCAGCGTGTAGCCGGTCACGTCGTGGCCGCGCTGCACCGAGATCTTCTTGATCGCGTTGGCCATGTTCTCGACTGCGATGCGCAGGAAGCCTTCGGCCAGCGCCTCCGGCGCTGTCGGCCTGCCGGTGGCGCGGCCGACCTCCTGCGCCAGCGCGGCAAAGCGGTCGTGCACGATCGCCGCATCGAGCGGCTGATCGCCGTGCGGCCCGAACACCGCCGGGAAGAACTGCGGCTGGACCTTGCCCAGCAGCACGTTGCAGTCGGTCACCGTCAGCGGTCCGCCGCGGCGATAGCACGCAGGGCCCGGATTCGCCCCCGCCGAGTCCGGCCCCACGCGCAGCCGCGCGCCGTCGAAGTGCAGCACCGAGCCGCCGCCGGCGGCCACGGTGTGGATGCTCATCATCGGTGCGCGCACCCGCACACCGGCCACCAGCGTGTCGAACGCCCGCTCGAACTCCCCGGCGTAGTGCGACACGTCGGTCGAGGTGCCGCCCATGTCGAAGCCGATGATCCGGTCGAAACCCGCCGCCTCGGCGGTACGCACCGCGCCGACGATGCCCCCGGCCGGCCCCGACAGGATGCTGTCCTTGCCCTGGAACAGCCGCGCATCGGTGAGCCCGCCGCTCGACTGCATGAACATCAGCCGCACGCGGTGCTGCGCGTCGCCACCCTGATCGCCCGCGCCGAGTTCGGCCGCCACCCGGTCGACGTAGCGGCGCAGGATCGGCGACAGGTAGGCGTCCACGACGGTGGTGTCGCCACGCCCGACCAGCTTCATCAGCGGACTCACCTCGTGCGACACGCAGACCTGGGCGAAGCCGGCTTCGCGTGCCAGCGCGGCGAACGCCTGCTCGTGCGCGGTGTGCCGGTAGCCGTGCATGAACACGATCGCGCACGCGCGATAGCCTGCGGCGCGCGCCTGCGCGATCGCCACGCGAGACGTATCGAGCGCGAGCGGGGTGACGATCTCTCCACGCGCACCGATGCGCTCGTCGATCTCGTACACCGCGCCGTAGAGCAGCTCCGGCAGCACGATGTGGCGGTCGAACAGGCGAGGGCGGTTCTGGTAGCCGATGCGCAGCGCGTCGCGGAAGCCGCGCGTGATGAACAGGCACGTCGGCTCGCCCTTGCGCTCGAGCAGCGCGTTGGTCGCCACCGTGGTGCCCATCTTCACCGACTCGATCCGCTCCGAGGGCAGCGGCGCGCCCGGTGCCACGCCGAGCAGCGCGCGAATCCCGGCGATCGCCGCGTCAGGATAGCGCTCGGGGTTCTCCGACAGCAGCTTGTGCGTGACCAGCGTGCCGTCGGGACGCTGCGCGACGATGTCGGTGAACGTGCCGCCGCGGTCGATCCAGAACTGCCAGCGCGCAGCCGTCGCGCTCTCGCTGAAGGTGCTCACGCTGCGCGCCCGCAGCGGAGCGAACGAGAGGCGGGTATGCCAGATGTGCTGAACGGCATTGACGCGTCCTGTTTGGGTGGTACGGCCGGCCTGCGCCGCGTCTGCGTCGAGCCCGCCCGGTCCCTGCATCGCGCCGGCGCGGGCAGGTTGACAAACGCGCGTTGATTTGTAACCGTGCCACAAGGTAGCAACTGGAGCAGTCGCGCGCAAGGGCACACCGGTCCGGGCGCAGGCCGTCCGTCCCCACCTCGAAGGAGATCGCGATGAAGTGCTGGTTCACCCGCCTCACCCGATTCGCCGCGCCGGGCCTGCTCGCAGCCGCGACCGTCGCCCTGGGCGTGCCCGCCCACGCGCAGACGCGGTGGGACCTGCCCACCGGCTATCCGGACTCGATCTTCCACACGATCAACCTGCGCATGTTCGCCGACGAGGTGCGCAAGGCGACCAACGGCCAGCTCGACATCCAGCTGCATTCGAATGCCTCGCTGATCAAGCTGCCTGACATCACCCGCGCGGTGCAGACCGGGCAGGTGCCGATCGGCGAGATCCTGCTCTCGACGCTGGGCAACGAGGATCCGTTCCTCGAGGCCGACGGCATTCCGTTCCTCGCCGTGGGCTTCGAGCAGGCGTTGCGTCTGTACCAGGTGCAGAAGCCGTTCGTCGACCAGCGCATGGAGAAGCGCGGCATCCGCGTGCTCTACTCGATTCCGTGGCCCGGCCAGAACGTGTTCACGCGCGCGCCGTGGAAGAGCCTCGACGACATGAAGGGCATGCGCTTTCGTTCGTACAACCCGGCTACCGCCCGGCTGGCCGAGCTGATGGGGGCGACGCCGACCACCGTGCAGGCGGCGGAGATTCCGCAGGCGTTCGCCACCGGGGTGGTCGCCGCGATGATCACCTCGGGCACCACCGGCGTGGCCTCGAAGTCGTGGGAGTTCTCCAAGTTCTATTACCGCACCAATGCATTCCACCCGCGCAACGTGGTGATGGTGAACGAGCGTGCGTTCCAGCGCCTGCCCAAGGACCAGCAGCAGGCGGTGCTCACCGCGGCGGCCAACGCCGAGAAGCGCGGCTGGCAGCTCGCCCGCGAGACGGACGAAGACTCCGAGAAGACGATGGCCAAGGCCGGCATGCAGGTGCTCGACATCGATCCGGCGCTCGCCAGGGCGCTGCTGAAGATCGGCGAGCAGATGCAGCAGGAGTGGGTGAAACGCGCCGGTCCCGACGGCGAGCGGATGATCCAGCAGT
>CANGUQ010000298.1 GCA_947456915.1 Betaproteobacteria bacterium | reverse complement strand
CGTCATCGTCAGAGGTTCCGCGACGCGGATGTGGCCGCGCACGGTGCCACCCTCGCCCCCGTAGGACTGGGTGGAGATGATCGCCAGCGGCACGTCGAAGATGCGCGAGAGCACGTCGCCCACGCGCAGTCCGCCCCGGGCGATGCACACGATCTGGTCGAACCGCCAGCCCGAGCGCAGCACGTCGCGCGATATCGACTCCATCGCGCGCCGATAGTCCTCCCAGGTCACGTGCAGATCAGCCATGCCAGCGGGTGCTTCAGGCGTTGAACGGGTGCCGCAGCACGATCGTCTCGTCGCGCTCCGGGCCGGTGGAGATGATGTCCACGGGCACGCCGCAGATCGTCTCGATACGCTTCAGATAGGCCTGCGCAGGGGCCGGCAGCGCATCGAAGCTGCGGATGCCGACCGTGCTCGCGCTCCAGCCCGGGATCTCCTCGTAGATCGGCTCGCAGCGCGCGAGGTTCTCGGCGCCGAACGGCAGGATGTCGACCTCGTGGCCGTCGATGCGGTACCCGACGTTGATCTGCAGCGTCTCCATGCCGTCGAGCACATCGAGCTTGGTGACGCACAGCCCGGACAGGCCGTTGATCTGGATTGCGCGCTTGAGCGCTGCCGCATCGAACCAGCCGCAGCGGCGCGGACGTCCGGTCACCGAGCCGAATTCGTTGCCGCGCGAGGCGATCTGGCGGCCCACGTCGTCGTCGAGTTCGGTCGGGAACGGTCCGGAGCCCACGCGCGTGGTGTACGCCTTGGTGATGCCCAGCACGTAGTGCAGCAGGTGCGGCCCCATGCCCGAGCCCACGCCGGCCGCACCGGCAACGCAATTGCTCGACGTCACGTACGGATAGGTGCCGTGATCGACGTCGAGCAGTGTGCCCTGTGCCCCCTCGAACAGCAGGTTCTTGCCCGCGCGGTGCGCGTCGTACAGCATGCGCGGCACGTCGGCGACCATCGGCTTGAGCTTCTCCGCGAGCAGCATCGTGTCGTCGAGGGTGCGCTGGAAATCGACCGTCGGTGCCTTGAAGTAGTGCTTGAGCACGAAGTTGTGGTAGTCGAGCACCTCTCCCAGCTTGGCGGCGAAGCGCTCGCGATAGAACAGGTCCTGCACGCGCAGCGCGCGGCGCGCGACCTTGTCCTCGTACGCCGGCCCGATGCCGCGCCCGGTGGTGCCGATCTTGTTCTCGCCGCGGGCGGCCTCGCGCGCGTGGTCGATCGCGACGTGGTGCGGCAGGATCAGCGGGCAGGCCTCGCTGATGCGCAGCCGCGCCCGCACGTCGACGCCGGCCGACTCGAGCTCGTCGATCTCCTTGAGCATCGCCTCGGGCGAGATCACCACGCCGTTGCCGACGAAGCACTCGACCCCGGCGCGCAGGATGCCCGAGGGGATCAGCCGCAGCACCGTCTTGCGGCTGCCGATCACCAGCGTGTGCCCGGCGTTGTGCCCGCCCTGGAAGCGCACCACCGCCTGCGCCTGATCGGTGAGCAGATCGACGATCTTGCCCTTGCCCTCGTCGCCCCACTGCGATCCGATGACGACTACGTTTCTGCCCATGATTCCTTCCCCGATGACGACGGTGCAGCGTCCTGCAGAGGGCGCCGTGGTTCGACCTGCCACTGGCCGGCGTGCAGCACCAGCACGCGGTCGCAGCACAACTCCTCGACCGGACGCTCGTCTCCCGGCAGGTCGCTGACCACGACCTCGCCGCGCGCGCGCAACGCCGCCACGGCCTGCGCGAGTCCGTGCGCATCGCCCGCCGGGGCGAGGATGGCACCCGGCGCCGACGGCGGCCCGACCAGCGCCGCCAGTTCCAGCAGATCCAGACTGAACCCGGTGGCGGCACGGCCACGTCCGAACGCCCGGCCGACTGCGTCGTAGCGGCCCCCGGCCGCGATCGCGGTCGCATGACCCGCGGTGTAGGCGGCAAACACGGCACCGCTGTGGTAGCCGTAGCCGCGCAGTTCGGCCAGATCGAAGTGCAGCGAAGCCATGCTCGCAGCGGTGGCATCGGCCATCGCATCGAGTTCGTTCAGAGCGCGCGCGATCTCCGGCAGCGCCGGCAACTCGCTGCGCGCTGCCGCCAGCACCTGACGATCGCCATACAGCCGCGGCAGACGCCGCAACGCGTCGCGCCAGTCCGGCGCGAGTTCGGCGGTCAGCGCGTGCACGAGCGGCTCGTCCTTTGCCTGCAGCGCGGCGAACAGGCTGGCCTCGCCCGCCGCGTCGATACCGGCGCGTGCCGCCAGCGCGCGGAATACCCCGACGTGTCCGAAATCGAGATGCACGTCGCGCACGCCGGCGACCGCCAGCGCTTCCAGCAGCAGTTGCTGCACCTCGATGTCGCTCTCGACCGCACCGTGGCCGAACAGCTCCGCCCCCAGTTGCAGCAGTTCGCGCCGGCCGGCAGCAGTGGCCGGACGCGCGTGCAGCACGCTGCCGCAGTAGGCATAGCGCGCGATACCCGGGCGCTGCGCGAGGTAGGCGTCGATACGCGCGACCTGGGGGGTGATGTCTGCGCGCAGCCCCATCAGGCGTCCGGACAACTGATCGACCAGCTTGAACGTGCGCAGGTCGAGATCCACGCCGGTGCCCACCCGCAGCGAGTCGACATACTCGAGCAGCGGCGGCATCACCATCTGGAAGCCGTGCGTGCGGAACAGTTCCAGCAGCCGCGCCCGCAGCGACTCCACCCGCTGCGCCTCCGGCGGCAGGATGTCTTCGATGTGAGCGGGCAGCAACCAGTTGCGCATCGACGTCTTCGCCGCTGCGGGCGGCTGGGGTGTCATGACCGGACGGGCCCGGTGCGCGACCCGACAGGCAGCGCGACGAGCCGTCGAGCGGCCGGAGGGTTGACCGGCTGCTGCCGGAAGGATGACCGGCTGCTGCCGGAAGGGTATCCGGCTGTCGCCGGAAGGGTGCCCGGCTGTCGCCGGAGGGGGCCCGGCTGTCGCCGGAGGGGTGCCCGGCCCTCGATCAGCCGGACCGGTACGACAAGCTCCGTATTCTAGCGAAGACGGCGCCGGTCAGTGCCGGCAGACTCAATGCACCCAGAACAGCAGCAGCACACCGACGATCATCGAGGTCAGCCCGATGAAGCGCAGCTGGTGCTCGGGCAGCGCGACCATGCGCATGAACGTCTCGCGCCAGAGCTGCGGCGCAATGAACGGGAGCACCCCCTCGAGCACCAGCATCAGGGCGAAGGCCGCGAGCAGCGTATTCCAGAAATCCACCGCCGATCACTCCGCGATGCGCCCTGACCTCATCTGGGCGGCGTGCCGGGTGACCGGAAGTAGCGGAAGAACTCCGAGTTCGGCTCGAGCACGAAGACGTTGTTGCGTCCGGCAAAGCTCTGCTTGTACGCCTCCAGGCTGCGATAGAAGGCGAAGAACTCGGCATTGGACTGGAAGGCGGAGGTGTAGATCGCGGAAGCCTTCGCGTCGCCCTCGCCCTTGATGCGCTGCGCGTCGCGGAACGCCTCGGCGAGGATGATCTCGCGCTGGCGGTCGGCGTCGGCTCGGATCTTCTCGCCTTCGGCGGCGCCGGTCGAACGCAGTTCGTTCGCCACCCGCTTGCGCTCGGCCTCCATCCGCCGGTAGACCGACTCGCTCACCTCCTGCGGAAAGTCGACCCGCTTGATGCGCACGTCGATCACCTCGACTCCGATCGCACGCGCGTCTGCATCGGCGCGCTCGCGCATCACCTGCACGATCTTGTCGCGCTCGCCGGAAATCACCTCGTTCACGGTGCGCGCGCCGAACTCCGAGCGCAGGCTCGAGTTGATCGTCTGCGAGAGGCGGTTGACCGCCGCCGCCTCGTTGCCCTGCACGCTGATGAAGTACTGGCGCACGTCGACGATCCGCCACTTGACGAACGAGTCGACCAGCACGTTCTTCTTCTCCGACGTCTGGAATCGCTCCGGCTCCGGTGCGTCGATGGTGAGAATGCGACGGTCGAAGTAGCGCACCGTGTCGATCACCGGGATCTTGAAGTTCAGCCCCGGTTCCTCGACCACCTTGGCGATCGTACCCAGCCGCAGCACGATTGCGCTCTGGCGCTGGTCCACGACGAACACGCTCATGCTGGCGCCCACCAGCACGACCAGCAGGACTGCCAGAAGAAGGCTCGGATTGTTCTTCATTGCCGTTGCTCCCGCTCGCGCGAACGGAACGCCTCGCGCGAGCGCGCGGTGTCAGGGGTGGCTGCCGGCTCGGGCGGCGGCTTGGTCGCCGCCATCGGATCGCCTGGTGCAGTGGGAGTGCCGGACGCGCCGACCGATGCGAGCAGCCGGTCGAGCGGCAGGAACAGCAGGTTGCTGCCCTGGCGCTGGTCCACCACCACCTTGGTCGCGTTGGTCATCACCTGATTCATGGCGTCGATGTAGAGCCGGTCGCGCGTGACGCGTGGCGCCTTGTTGTACTCGTCGACTACCAGCCGGAAGCGCGCTGCTTCACCCTCGGCGGTGGCGATCACCCGCTGCCGGTAGCCCTCGGCCTCCTCGGCGAGGCGCGAGGCTGCACCGCGCGCCTTCGGGATGATGTCGTTGGCGTAGGCCTCGCCCTCGTTCTTCGCCCGCTCCCGGTCCTGACCCGCCTTGACCGCATCGTCGAACGCCGCCTGTACCTGCTCGGGTGGCTGCGCTCCCTGCATCGTGACGTTGCTGATCAGGATGCCGACCTTGTAGCGGTCGAGCACTTCCTGCATGTTCTTCTGCACGTCGGCCTGCACCCCGCCCCGGTCCTCGTACAGCACTGCATCCATCTTGCTGCGCCCGACCACCTGCCGGATCGCGGTCTCCGCCGCCTGCAGCACGGTCTCTTCCGGGTTGCGCACGGACAGGAGGAAGTCCCGGCCCGAGGACAGCGTGTACTGCACCGCGAACTGCACGTCGACGATGTTCTCGTCATCGGTGAGCATCAGCGACTCGCGCAGCACCTTGTTGCGCGGATTGTTCCGGTAGCCGATCTCCAGCGTGCGCACGCCCGAGACGTTGACCACCTCGACGCGCTCGATCGGCCACGGCAGGTGCCAGCGAGGCCCCGGATTGGTCTCTTCGACGAACTTGCCGAAGCGCAGCACCACACCCCGCTCCGCCGGGGCGACGATGTAGATGCCGCTCGCCATCCACAGCAGGAACACGATGCCGGCGATCAGGAACGCCCCGCCTCGCCACTGCCCGGGCGAGATGCCGGGCATGCCGCCCCCGCCGTCGGGCCCCGAGGGCCCGGGGCGAAGGTCGCCGGGGCGCTTGCGTCCACCGAGCAGTTCGTTGAGCCTGCGGTTGAAGCGTCGCCAGAGTTCGTCGAGATCGG
>CANGUQ010000297.1 GCA_947456915.1 Betaproteobacteria bacterium | reverse complement strand
CATCTCCAGATCGCTCAGCGCAGGGTTGCCGCCGCGCGCAGGCATCTGGCGGACGCCGGCAATCGAGGTCTTGGTCAGCAGGTCGAGCCCCTCCGGAATCAGCTTCGCCCAGGCCGCCTTGTCGCCGATCTTCGGTGCATTGAGGGCCCCCGAGGTGTGGCACGCGGCGCACACCGTCTTGTAGACCTCCTCGCCCGATTTCTCGACCTTCGCTGCCGCGGCGACCGCCACCGGCACTGCCCCGGCCGGCGCCGGCTCTCCGGCGATCCAGAGCTGTCCGACCGGACGCATGCGCTCGGCGACGCTCTGCGCCTGCTTCACGCTGCTGCCTGCCGGCTCGACGTTCTTGGTGCCGGTGACCAGGCGCGCGAGCATGACGATCATCACCACCGGCACGATGAACGAGAGCAGCACGACCACGATCAGTTGCTGCGGGGTCTTGATCAGCCCCTCGTGCTCGCCTTCCGAACCTGCTCCGTGCTGCGTGCTCATCGACCGGTACTCCGAATGTTTTGATGCGGCCCGCGCCGCGCGAGCTGCAAGCGGCCTGTGCCGCGACTGGGGCGCGCACCGCTGCCGCGCACCGACCCCGCGCAACTGGCAGATCGACGGGCAGCGCGGACCGGCGCCGGCCCACGAGGAATCAACCTGAAATTATAGCGTCATCGCCGCGGCCGCGGCACGCTGCGCGGATGCGACAATCGGCGGCCCCGCATCCGCGCACCGCCGTCATGACCGACCTCACCCGCCTGACCGCCTGCGAGACCGTCGAACTGCTCGCCCGCAGCGCGGTCTCGCCCCTCGAACTGGTCGACGCGGCGCTGGCGCGCATCGCCGAGGTCGATCCCCGGCTCAACGCGCTGCCCACGCTGTGCGCGGAGCAGGCGCGCGAGCAGGCGCGAGCGCTGATGGCGCGGCCCCGCCGCGCCGACGACGGTGCAGCCGGGCTGCACGGATTGCCGATCGCGGTGAAGGACAACAACGAGGTCGCTGGCGTTCGCTGCACGATGGGCTCCCGGGTGTTCGCGGACCGCATCGCGCAGACCAGCGACCTGATCGTCGAGCGGCTGCAGGCACGCGGCGCGATCGTGCTGGCGAAATCGAACCTGCCGGAGTTCGCCGCCGGCGGCACCACCACCAACGAGGTGTTCGGCACCACGGTCAACCCGTGGCGCACCGATGTCACCTGCGGCGGCTCCTCCGGCGGCTCCGCCGCGGCACTGGCGAGCGGTCAGGTGTGGCTTGCCACCGGCAACGACTTCGCCGGCAGCATCCGCATCCCGTCCGCGTTCTGCGGCACCGTGGGCCTGCGTCCGACGCCGGGGACGGTCGCGCGCATCCAGCGCCAGCCCTACTCGCCGCTGTCGGTCGAGGGCCCGATGGCGCGTACCGTCGCCGACTGCGCGCTGATGCTCGACTGCGAGGCCGGCCCGCTTGCCGACGACCCGCTGTCGCGCCCGGCGCCCGCGCAGCGCTACCTGTCGGCTGCGCGTGCGCCGCAACTGCCACCGCGCCTCGCATTCAGCGCCGATCTGGGCGTCGCGCCGGTCATCGACCCCGAGGTGGCGGCGCTGTGCCGCACCGCGGCCGAGCGCCTGCAGGGGCCGGGGGTTCGCGTCGAGCTCGCCCAGCCCGACCTGCACGACGCGCTGCAGGTGTTCCCGGTGCTGCGCGGCCACATCTACGTGGGACGGCTCGCGTCGATCATGGACGCACACCGCGACAGGATGACCGCGCCGGTGATCTGGAACGTCGAGGCCGGGCTGCGCTGCGGCATGCGTGAACTCGTCGATGCCGAGATCGCGCAGGCGGCGCTCGCGCGGCGCGTGCTGCGCTTCTTCGACCGGCACGACCTGCTCCTGTGCCCGGTTGCGCTGACACCGCCATTCGACGCGCGCGCGCCGCATCTGCAATCATTGCGCGGCGTCGAATTCGACTTCTACTTCCACTGGATGATCATGACCTGGGCGATCACCCTCACCGGCTGCCCGGCACTCTCGCTGCCGTGCGCCATCACCGCCGACGGGCTGCCGGTCGGGCTGCAGCTGGTCGGCCCGCCCGGCTCCGAGCACCGGCTGTTCGCGGCGGCGAGCGCGATGGAGCAGATCTACGGCCTTGCCTCGCGCGTGCCGCGCGACCCGCTCGACCCGCCGGGGCACGTACCGCTCGATCTGCTCCGGCCGGGACCGCTCGGCGCAGGACTGCGGCAGCCATGAGCACCGGCACGCCCCCGGCCGACCGCTGGTACAGCCCCACGCACCAGTGGGCACGCCGACTCGACGATGGCCGCGTCGAGATCGGCATCACCCACTACGCGCAGGATGCACTCGGCGACGTCGTGTTCGTCGATCTGCCTGCGACCGGCAGCACGCTTGCGCGCGGCGAACCGTTCATGGTGATCGAATCGGTGAAGACCGCCTCGGACGTGCACGCGCCGGTATCCGGCCGCGTCGAGGAAGTGAACGAGGCGCTGCGCGATGCGCCCGAACGGCTGAACAGCGATCCGTACGCGAACTGGCTGGTACGTGCGAGCAGCAGCGACGACCCGGCCGCGATCGGGCTCGCCGATGCTGCGACCTACACCGCCAGCCTCGGTTAGCGGTACATTGCGCGGCTGCGGCGGCGCGCCACCTGCGCCGCCCGAGCCTCGCTTCCCGAACACACCCCCACAAGGAGCACACGCATGGCCACCGTCACTCTGGGCGGCAACCCGATCAACGTCGCCGGCGCGATGCCTGCCGCCGGCAGCAGCGCACCGGCGTTCACGCTGACCGCCAAGGACCTGAAGGAAACGAGCCTCGCCGAGTTTGCCGGCAAGCGCAAGGTACTGAACATCGTCCCCAGCCTCGACACGCCGACCTGCCAGAAGTCCACCCGCGTGTTCAACGAGAAGGCGAGCGGGCTCGCCAACACCGTCGTGCTGGTGATCGCTGCGGACCTGCCGTTCGCGATGGGACGGTTCTGCGGCGCGGAAGGGCTGAACAACGTGATCACGCTGTCGACCTTCCGCAACCGCGACTTCCATCAGGCGTACGGCGTCGACATCACCGACGGGCCGCTGCGCGGCCTGACCGCGCGCGCGGTGCTGGTGCTCGACGAGAACGACAAGGTGCTGCACGCCGAGCTGGTGCCGGAGATCAAGCAGGAGCCGGACTACGCTGCGGCGCTGGCCCGTCTGTAGTCGTCGCCAGCAGAAAGGCGCAGCGGTAACGGCGGCGCAGCAGGCGCTGCCCGAGGCTGCGCCAGCCGAGGCTGCGCTGCGGCCTCAGCCTCGCTGCAGCGCTGCCTCGATGCGCCCGGTGAGCGCCGACAGCACCTTGATGCGCGCAAACAGCTTGTTGTCCGCTTCCACCAGCGTCCACGGTGCCACGTCGGTCGAGGTGCGATCGACCATGTCGCACACCGCCTGCTGGTAGTCATTCCAGCGCCGACGGTTGCGCCAGTCCTCGGGCGTGATCTTGAAGTTCTTGAACGCGACCCGCTCGCGCTCGCGGAACCGCCGCAGCTGCTCGGCCTTGCTGATCTGCAGCCAGAACTTGACCACGATCACCCCGTGCGCGGCCAGTTCCGCCTCGAAATCGTTGATCTCCCCGTAGGCGCGCATCCAGTCGGATTCGCTGCACAGGCGCTCGACCCGCTCGACCAGCACGCGCCCGTACCACGACCGGTCGAACAGCGCGAAGTGCCCGCGCCGCGGCAGATTGCGCCAGAACCGCCACAGGTAGGGCTGCGCGCGCTCCTCTTCGCTGGGTGCGGCGACCGGTACGCCCTGGTACTGGCGCGCGTCGAGCGCCGCCGTCACGCGGCGGATCGCGCCGCCCTTGCCGGCGGCGTCCACCCCCTCGAACACGACGACCACCGAGTGGCGACGAAACTTCGCGTGCCGGCTCAGCCGATTGAGCCGCCCCTGCCAGCGCTCGAGCAGCGGCTCGTACTGCTCGCGCGACAGCGGCTGGTCGAGTTCGAGCGCGGAGAGCACGCTGCGCCGGTCGAGCGCCGGCACCACCGCTGCCGCGCGTACCGGCACTACCGGCTCGGTCCGCTTCAGCCGCGCGCGCAGTGCGGCGAGCAGCGACTCGCCGACGGTCAGGCTGCGGTAGTGCTCGTCCAGCCCCTCGACGATCTGCCACGGCGCGTGGGCCGTCGAGGTGCGCCGCAGCAGCTGCTCGGACACCTTGCGAAACCGGTCGTACTGCGCGAAGCGCCGCCAGTCCTCCGCGGTGACGCGCCAGCGCGTGAGCGGGTCCTTCGCCAGCGCGCTCAGGCGCGCCTTCTGGTCGCGGCGCGACAGGTGAAACCAGTACTTGAGCAGCAGCACGCCCTCGTCGGCAAGCATCTGCTCGAACCGGCAGATCTCCTCGATCTGCCGCTCGTAGGTGTCGTTGTCGCTGCGCCGCGCGACGCGATCGAGCACCGGGTCGGTGTGCCAGGCGCCGAACAGGATGCCGATCGTGCCTCTGGGCGGCAGCGTGCGCCAGTAGCGCCACATGCGCGGGCGCTCGCGCTCCTCGTCGGAGGGCGGCGGATAGGCGTGGGTGTGGATGTGCCGCGGGTCCATCCACTCGTTGAGCAGGTTGACCGTCTCGCCCTTGCCCGCGCCATCCACGCCGCCGATCACGATCACCACCGGGAAGCGCCCGCTCGCGCCCAGCGCGAACTGCGCCTCGAGCAGCGCCGCGCGCAGCGCCGGCTCGCGCCGGGCGTACTCGGCCCTGGCAATGCGATGACCGAGTTCTGCCGATTCGAACATTGCGCCTCCCCGCTGCCCCGCGCCCCGCAGGGTCGCTGCCATGGTAGCCGGGACCGGCGACGTGCGCAGCCCCGGAGCGCCGGCTACAGCAGATCGGGCGAGATCACCGCCCGCAGCACCGTCTCGCGCATTCCACCGCGTTCGCGGCTCGATATCCACCACAGCGCGCCCTTGCGGATCGACCAGTCGGCGGGCGCACCGGCGAGAATCATCGACGCCACCTCGCCCAGCGTGGGCTGATGCCCGACGACCACCACGGTGCCGCTGGCCTGCGGCCAGTTCACTGCAGCGAGCACCGCCGCATACGAGGCGCCCGGGTCGATGCCCGGATCGATGCTGAATCTGCCGGTGAGCGCGCGCGCAGTGTCCTGCGAGCGGCGGGCGCGGCTGCACAGCACCCGGTACTTGTCGGGCAGATGCCCCTCGAGCCAGGCGCCCATCCGCTCGGCCTGGCGGCGGCCCTTGGCGGTGAGCTGGCGGGGCAGATCGTCGTCGGAGTCCTCGGCCTCGGCGTGCCGCCACAGGATCAGGTTCATCGCTGCCTATTCCTCCTCGTCACCGCTTGCCGGCACTCGCGACTGCGCGAGCTACCAGAATCGCT
>CANGUQ010000296.1 GCA_947456915.1 Betaproteobacteria bacterium | reverse complement strand
TGCCCGCACTCGCCGGGCTCGCTGCCGCCTGCATCGCGGGGGTGTGTGCCAATCGCGTGCGCTGGCGCGCGTGACCCGGCGCGACAGGCGGATGCGCGGCGGGTTTCGCGAGGTTGCACCGCGTTTTGCAGGGCGCGCCGCACCGAAGCGCCCGGCACACTGAATCCTCTTCCCAGCCGCGAGCGCGCCGATGGATCGAGCCACCACCCGCAATGCGATCGACATGCTGCGCAGCACGCTCGCGCCGCTTGCGCCGGTCTTCGACGATCCGGCGGTGACCGAGATCATGATCAATGCGCCCGGCGAAGTGTGGGTGCAGCGCGCGGCGCGCAGCGAGCGCCTGACGATCGAGCTCACCGATGCACAGGTCCGCGCCGCGATCATGCTGCTTGCGCGACTGAACCGGCGCGATGCGCGCGAGGGCGGGCGCGAGGCAATGCTCGACGCGCGCTTCGACGGCATGCGCGTGGCGGCCTGCCTTGCACCACCGGCAACACGCGGGCACGCGCTGTGCATCCGCAAGCATCAGCGTCGGCGCCTCACGCTCGCCGATCTGGTGGCTGGGCAGGCAGTAGATGCTGCCTGTGCCCGGCTGCTGCGCTGCGCGGTGCGCGGCCGCTGCAACATGCTGATCGCCGGTGGCACCGACTCGGGCAAGACCACGCTGATGAACGCGCTGCTGGCCGAGGTGCCGGGCGAGGAGCGGCTGATCACGATCGAGGACACCCCGGAGCTGGACGTGGCCGCGCCGAATCGTGTGTCGCTGGAAGCCTCCGAGGCCGACGGGATCTCGGTGCGGGATCTGGTGCGTCTCGCGCTGCGCATGCGCCCGGATCGCATCCTGGTCGGCGAGGTGCGCGGGCCCGAAGCCTATGACCTGATGCAGGTCGCCAATACCGGGCATCGCGGTGTGCTCGCCACGCTGCACGCCAACGACGCGCCGGGCGCGCTCGAGCGACTGGAGGCGCTGGTGCTCACTGCGGGCGTGCCGTGGACGTTCGCAGCGATCCAGCGCCAGATCGCGCGCAGCTTCGACCTCGTGGTGTTCGTCGCGCGCGACGCCGCGCAGCGCCGGGTGACCGAAGTCGCACGCCTGGACGGTTTCGACGCCGAGGCCGCCAGCTACCGGATGACTACGCTGTACCGACTGGAGACGAGTGATGCACAGCAGAGCCGCGCGCGCGATGGCGAGCAGGAATGGACACGCACGGGTGACCCGTCTCGCGATGCAGCTGCCCAGCGCTGAGCTCCCCGCTTCGGTGATGCGGGTCGCGCCGCCTGCTCGCCATCGCGTACCGCCGGTGCAGCCGCTGCGCGTGCGTGGCCGGATGCTGCTGCCGGTAATGGTCACGCCGGTACTCGCGCTGCTCGTGCTCGCGGCAGCGCTGCTCGCGACACAGCCAGCGTGGGCGCAGGGCGCAGCGGCACCGTGGGAGGGGCCGATCTGCGTGGTCGCGCGCAGCCTGTCGGGGCCGGTGGCCAAGGCGGTGGCGGTGATCGCCATCGTGATCACCGGGTTGATGATCGCCTTCGGCGAGCTGGGTGGCGTGTTCAAGAGCCTGCTCGGGCTGGTGTTCGGCATCTCCTTCGCGCTGCTCGCCGATCAGTGGCTGGGGTTCGTGCGCGCCGGCGCCTCGACCGCCTGCTTCGGTGCCTGAGGTCTGCCCGGTGGACTCGCTGACCGCTGCTGCCCGTGTCGCGCCTGCGGCGTTGCGCTGCACGACGGTCCACGGCTCGCTGCTGCAGGCCAAGACGATCGCCGGAGTCGAGGACCGGCTCGCCATTCTCAATGCGACCTGCGCGCTGGCGATCGTGATGGGTACCGGACTGTGGCCGTATCTGGGGGTTGCGCTCGCAGCGCACGTGCTGGCCGCGCGTGCAACCCGCGACGATCCGTACCTGCGCAGCATCTGGCTGCAGTACCTGCGCCAGGCGGATCGATACGATCCCTGGCCCTGCGTCCGCGGCCGGCACGGACGGCGCCCGCACGGCTTCGGCCGCGATCTGCTGTGCTGAACCTGCGACAACTGCTGCGCAATCACCGCCGCACGGCGCGCGGCTTCGCCGAGCTGGTGCCGTGGATGGTGCTGCTCACGCCGCGACTGGTGCTGAACAAGGACGGTGCGCTGCTGGCGGTGTTCGAACTCGACGGCTTCGATGCCGAAGGCACGCCCGCGGCCGAGATCGACCGCCAGGTGCGTCTGCTCGAGCAGGCGCTGCGCAACTGCGACGAACGCTGCGCGCTCTGGTGGATCGTCGATCGCAGGCGCTGCAGCCCGCCGCTGCCGGCCACCTTCGCCCATCCGGTATCGGCCCATCTGGATGCGCTGTGGCTGCGCAGCTGCAGCAGCGGTGCGCTGCTCGCCAACCGGCACGCGCTCGCGATCACCTTCGATCCCGGCGCGCGTGCGCACCTGGATCGTCGCTGGCCGTGGCGGACGCGCCGCAGTGCCTTTGCCTGGGAGGCGGCGCAGCTCGACGTCGAGGCGGCGCGCTTCGAGGATCTGCTGCGGGCGATCACCGAAACGCTGTCCGAGATCGCTCTGCGACGGCTCGAGGGAGCGCAACTGCTGCGCTGGCTGCACGACCGGGTGTCGCCGGCGGCCGAGGGCGAGCCGGTCGCCATGCCCGATCCGCCGTGCTATCTCGACGCGTGGCTGCCGGACAACACGCTGCAGGTGTTGTCCGACCGCCTGCGATTCGAGCACCTCGATGCAGTCGAGATCGCCGCCCTGGCGGTGAAGGCCTGGCCGGGGGCGAGTTCACCCGGTGCGCTCGATGCGCTGCTGCGCGTGCCCGCCGAGATCACGCTGGTGCTCGCGTTTCGCTTCGAGCGGCACGAGCGTGCGGCTGCGCGCATCCGCGACGCCGAGCGGCATCACCGAAACCTGCAGAAGAGCTTTGCCGGCTATGTGAAGGAGGCCATCACCGGCGAGGACAGCGCGATGATCGACGAAGGCCGGCTGCGCCTCGCCGAGGATGCAGCGCAGGCCCTGGCGCATCTGGGCGCCGAAGGCGGCGCCTTCGGCCACTGCGCACTGGTACTGCTCGCGCGCGGGCGCACTCTGCCGGAGCTGGACGAAGCGCTGCGCGCGGCGGCGAGTGCGCTGCGCCGCATCGGGTTTCTGGTCCTGCGCGAGCGGCTAAACCTGCTTGGCGCATTCACCGTGTCGCTGCCTGGCCAGTGGGCGCTCTCCCCGCGCTGGCAGTTCGTGACCGCCGCCACGGTCGCCGATCTCGCGCCGCTGCGCACGCTCGCCAGCGGCAGTGCGGCGAACGCGCACCTCGGTGCCCAGACCGGGTGTGCGCAGCCCGCGCTCGCACGCCTGCCGGCCGAGGGCGGCGACGCCTTCGACTTCGACCTGCACGTGGGCGACGTCGGGCACGCGATCGTCATCGGCCCCAGCGGCTGCGGCAAGTCGGTGCTGATGAACTTTCTGCTCTCCCAGAGTCGGAAGTACCCGGGTTCGCGCGTGTTCGTCTTCGATCGCAACTACTCGTGCCGCATTCCCGCGCTGCTGCAGGGCGGGGCGCACGTGGATCTGGGTGCGGAACAGGCAGCGGTGCGTCTGAACCCGCTGCACGTGCTTGGCGATCCTGCGCAGCGGTCATGGCTGCTGCACTGGCTCGAGCTGCTGATCACCGCCCGCGGACACGCGATCAGTTCGGACGACGATCGCGCGCTCGCCGATGCGCTCGAACTGCTCGCCGGCCAGCCGGCATCGTCGTGGCGGCTGCGCTCGCTGCTGCCGCTGTTGCCGCGACGGCTGGCCGGGACGCTCGCGGCATGGGTCGGCGATGCACCGCACGCGCGCTGGTTCGACCACGCACACGACGACCTGTCGCTGTGCGGTTTCACCTGCATCGAGGTGGGGCGCCTGTTCCACACGCCACGGCTGGCCGCCGCGTTTCTCGACTATGCGTTCCAGCGTATCGAGAGCGCCCTGGATGGCACGCCCGCGTTCATCTACGTCGAGGAGGCGTGGTGCGTGCTCGCCGAGCCCCGGTTCTGCGCCCGGCTCGACGACTGGCTGCGCACGCTGCGCAAGAAGAACGCTGCGGTGATTCTGGCGACCCAGTCGCTGCAGGAGATCGAGGCGAGTCCGATCCTCGCCAGCGTGATCGACAATATCCCGACCCGCATCTACCTCGCCAACCCGAATGCGGGCGCTCATCGACGGCTGTATCTGGAGCGCTTCGCGCTCAACGACACCCAGCTCTCGCGTATCTGCCAGGCGATCCCCAAGCGCGACTGCTACATCACGCAGCCGGGGCGATCGCGCATGGTGCGCTGCGTGTTCCCGCCGGCGCTGCTTGCCGCGCTGCGCTCCGACCCGCAGGCGCAGCGCCTGTTCCTGCATCACTGGCGCAGCGGGCAGCCCGGCTGGGCATTCGCCTACCTGGACGCAGCGAGCGCGACAGTGCAGGTGCCCGCGCCGCAGGCGCCGTCACCGGACCCGCGTGCGCAGGGGGTGTCGTGAGCGTTCGCACCGGGGCGGCGCTGCGGTGCAGTCGGGCGTGGTGGCCCTGGCTGCGCACAGGGTCGGCCTGGCTGGTTGCGATCGGCGCGGCGTTCGCATACGCCGGCGGCAGCGCTGCGGGCCTGGGCTCGATCGTGCACGACCCGAGCGCCTACGTTCAGCACGTGCGCAGCGTGCAGGCCGCACTGGTCGCCGAGACACAGCGCGCCCAGCAGCTGCACCAGCAGTGGCAGGGCCTGCTGGTGCACGCGCGGCAGTACGAGACCATGGTGAGCCAGCTCGCCCGGATGCGCGTCGAAGACCTGCTGCCCGCGCGTGCACAGGTTCTGCAGAGCCTGCAGCATGCGGGGCTCTACCTCGACCGTCTCGAGCGGCTGGGCGGGGCGTTGCACGCGCTGCAGGCGGAGGCGGTGCAGACCCAGCGCGCGCACGCGCAGTCGCGGCTGACCTGGCCGGAGTACGTCGAGCGCGAGCGCGTGCTCGCCGGGCTGCGCGCTGAGCGCACGCGCGAGGTGTTCGCCGACGCGCAGCGGGCGATGCGCCGCGTCGAAGCCGACTATGCCCAGGTGCAGGCGATCCAGTCGCGCATCCCGCACACCGAGGGCGCCCACCAGTCGCTGCAGATGCTCAACGAACAGATGAGCCTGCTGATCGCACAGAACGCGGGGCTGCAGGCGCAACTCGCGCAGCGCGATGCACGGGCGGCGCACGATGCTGCCCGGCAGGAGGCGCTGCATGCCCGCGCGAGCCGCGAGCGCGAAGTGCTGATCGAGGCCGCGGAGCGAAGATCCGCCGAACAGCGCGCGGTGGCCGCGCGCATCCGCGCGCAGGCGGCCGAGTCGATCGAGGCGCGCCGCCTTGGACGCTGAACTG
>CANGUQ010000295.1 GCA_947456915.1 Betaproteobacteria bacterium | reverse complement strand
GAGGATGAACTGCGCACCGCCCTCGCCGGGGCACGCGCTGCGCAGGCGGCGGGCGATCACGCGCTGCTGTGGGCGGGACTGGACTGCGCACTCGCACTCGCCGACCGGCTGACCCATGAGCTGATCGACGCCGCGCTCGCCGAACTGCTCGGGGCCTTCACGCAGCGCGAGCAGTCGATTGCCGAGCGGCTGCGCAACGAGTACCTCGACGCGATGCAGGTCGGTCGTTTCGCGCTGCACGTGAGCGACGGCGTGATCGTGCAGGCCGATACGGCGTTCGCCGGTTTCCTCGGGACCCTGCCGGCGCGTCTGATCGGAGTGCAGGCGACGCGCTTCTTTCCGGCCGGCAAGCTGATCGAGATCGTCGAGCAGTCGGTGAAGAGCGGGCGCCCCGGGCGGGTGCAGGTGCGCACGCAGGGCGTGGACGGGACGCCGGTCACGCTGGAAGTCATCGCGTTCATGCAGGAGGCGGCCGATCAGGACGAGCTGCAGTGCATGGCGGTCAACGTGTCGGAGTCCGACCGTCTGGTCACCCAGCGGCGGCTGCTGTCGGCGGCGATCGAGGCCTCCAACGACATCGTGCTGATCACCGACCCTGCGTTCAGCATCGTCTACGTGAATCCGGCGTTCGTGCGTGCCACCGGCTACGAGCCCGACGAGGTGACAGGACGCCATCCGCGGTTCCTGCAGGGCCGCGACACCGCCAGCGAGGCGCTCGAGCGCATGCGCAGCGGTCTGAAGGCGGGCCGGCCGACGCGGGTCGAAGTCGTCAACTACCGCAAGGACGGGCAGCCGTTCTGGATCGACCTGTCGGTGGTGCCCGTGACCGGCGGTGACGGCGTGATCGAGCACTGGGTGTCGGTCGGGCGCGACGTGTCGGCACGCAAGCACGCGGAGCAGGAGATCACCCGGCTCGCGATGGAAGACCATCTGACCGGCCTGCCGAACCGGCGCGCCGCCGAGGCGCGGTTGCAGCTCGAGTGGAATCGCGCCCGCCGCAACCGTGCCCAGTTCTCGCTTGCGCTCGCCGACATCGACCGTTTCAAGCTGATCAACGACCAGTACGGTCACGAGGTCGGCGACCGGGCGCTGCGGCACATCGCGCAGGCCATCCAGTCGACGCTGCGCGGCGGCGACTGGGTGGCGCGCTGGGGCGGTGAGGAGTTCCTGATCTGCTTTCACGATCTGGAGGGCAGTGCCGCAGCCGCCGCCGGCGACCGGGTGCGCAAGCACGTGAAGGGCTCGCCGGTGGACACGCCGGCCGGCGATCTCTCGATCACCGTCAGCCTTGGCGTGTCGGCATACCGTCCGGCGCTCGATGGCGTGAGCCAGATGCTCGCCGAAGCCGACGGCCTCCTGTACGAAGCCAAGCAGGGCGGACGCGACCGGGTGATGGTGATGGACGATGTCGGCGGCCGGCGCGGCACCGTGATCTGGGAGGGCGCGCAGGTGCAGTCCGCGCTGCAGTCCGCGCGCGTGATCGCCGCATTCCAGCCGATCGTCGACCTGCGCACCAGCAGGCAGGTCGGGGACGAGGCGCTTGCGCGCATCGTCGCTCCGGACGGGCGGCTGATTCCGGCGGCCCAGTTCATCGAGGCGGCACAGGCATTGCACCTGGCGGCATCGGTCGATCAGGCGGTGTCGAATCTCGCGCTCGTGCACGGCCGCGCGAACTCGGCGCCCGATGCCGACAGGCAGGTGCACTTCATCAACCTCTCGCCGCAGTTCCTCGCCAATCGCGAGAGCATCGACGCGCTGATCGGGCAGGCCGGCGAACTCGGGCTGTCCGGGGCACTGCAGCGCCGGTTCGTCGTCGAGATCACCGAGCGCCAGAGCGGCGATCTGCAGCAGCTCAGGGCCAATCTGCAGCCGCTGATCGATGCCGGATTCGGACTCGCGCTCGACGACTTCGGCAGCGGATATTCGTCGTTCCAGTACCTCGCCGATCTGCCGATCCAGTACCTGAAGATCGAGGGCTGGATGGTCGCGCGCGCGGTCAGCGACGGGCGCATCCGGCAACTGCTCGAATCGATCGTCGCCACGGCCGGAAAGTTCCGCCTGGTCACGGTGGCCGAGTGCGTCGAGGAGGCGAACACCGCGCAGGTGCTGTGCGATCTGGGCGTGGACTGGGCACAGGGATATTTCTTCGGCGCACCGTCGGTGCAGCGCGACACCGCGGATCTGCGGTGAACGCACTGAGCACGACGGGCGCCGCTGGCAAACGGGGGGGCAGGCATGGCGTTACCTGAGCTGTTGCGCGACCGGCTGGCGCTGCCGGTGGTCGGCGCACCGATGTTCATCGTGTCCAATCCGGCACTGGTGATCGCGCAGTGCACGAACGGAATCGTCGGCTCGTTTCCGTCGCTGAACGCGCGGCCGCCGGAGCAGCTCGAGGTGTGGATCCGGCAGATTCGCGAAGCGTGCGAGGCCCACGCCGCCGCACATCCGCAGGCGAAGGTGGCCCCGTTCGCCGTGAACCTGATCGTGAACAAGGCCAACAGCCGTCTCGAGCACGATCTGGAGGTGGTGATTGCCAATCGCGTACCGATCGTGATCACCTCGCTGTCGGCACCCGACGAGATCGTGCCGCGCATCCACGCGTACGGCGGCATCGTGCTGCACGACGTGATCAGTGCGCGGCACGCGCGCCGGGCGCTGCGCTCCGGGGTGGACGGGCTGATCCTCGTGTGTGCCGGGGCCGGCGGCCACGCCGGCTCGCTGTCGCCGTTCGCGCTGGTGTCCGAGGTGCGCGCGTTCTACGACGGACTGCTGCTGCTGTCCGGGGCGATGAGCAACGGGCAGGGCGTGCTCGCCGCGCAGGCGATGGGCGCCGATCTCGCCTACATCGGCACCCGCTTCATTCCGACCTTCGAGTCCAATGCGGCCGACGCGTACAAGGCGATGATCGTCGATGCCACCGCAGCCGACATCATCTACACGCCGCTGTTCTCCGGCGTCAACGGCAACTATCTCAAGCCTTCGATCGCTGCGGCAGGCCTCGACCCGGACAACCTCCCGCAGCCCGAGCCCGGCGGCGGTTATCGCAAGCGCGACGACCGCCCGGCGGCGTGGAAGAGCGTCTGGGGGGCCGGTCACGGCGTGGGCACGATCACGGCGGTGGAGTCGACCGCCGAGGTGATCGCACGGCTGCGCGACGAGTACACGGCCGCGCGGCGGGCGCTGGCGCTCGCGGGATAGGCAGCCGGCGAGGGCCGCAGCGCCGGTGACGGCTGCGCGCCGGATCCGTATCCGCCCGCAGCAGGCCGGGCGCGAGGTACCGACGAAGTGGAGCACATCCGATGAATTACCAGACGATCACCCTGTCGATCGACGACGGCATTGCCCGCCTCACACTGAATCGCCCTGATCGCCTCAATGCGTTCAACGTGCAGATGCAGGACGAGCTGTTCGACGCATTCGCCCGCATCGAGGCCGAGGGCAGCGGCGCACGGGTTCTGCTGCTGGGCGCAAACGGCCGCGGTTTCTGTTCCGGCGTCGATCTCACCGATCGCAAGCCGCTGCCTGCCGGACAGAAGCACGATCTGGGTGCCTCGCTCGAAGCGAAGAATCCGCTGTTCGCGAAGCTCTACCGCTTCCCGATGCCCGTGGTGTGCGCGGTCAACGGCGTTGCCGCTGGCATGGGTGTGGGGCTCGCACTCGCCTGCGACATCGTGCTCGCTGCCCGGGGGGCGAGCTTCGTGCTCGCGTTCAGCCGGATCGGGCTCGCGCCCGACTGCGGGGTGAGCTTCTTCCTGCCGCGACTGATCGGACTCGCGCGCGCGAACGCGTGCTCGCTGCTGGGCGAGAAGATCACCGCCGAGCAGGCACAGGCGTGGGGCATGATCTGGAAGGCGGTCGACGATGCACGGCTCGCCGACGAGGCGAATGCGCTCGCCGCACGCCTCGCCGCCGGCGCAACGCTGTCCTTTCGGATGACCTCCGCGACGCTGAAGGCGGGGATCGAGCAGCCGCTCGAGGCGGTGCTTGCCGAAGAGGCGACCGTGCAGCGCAGGCTCGGCTACAGCGAGGACTACGCCGAAGGCGTGCTCGCGTTCCTGGAGAAGCGCCCGGCACGCTTCGTCGGGCGCTGAGCCGTGCCGCCGGTGAACGGGCCGCTCGCGCTGGCAGCCGATTCCGCCGCCGATGCCCTGCTGCGGCTGCCGCTGCACGAGCTGGCTGCGCGGCTGCGCGCGCGCGAACTCACCGCGCTGCGCTACGCGCAGTGCTGCCTCGAGCGCGCGCGGGCGATCGAGGCGCACATCCGCGCGTTCAAGGGGCTCGACGAGGCACTGATCCTCGAGCAGGCGCGCGCGGCCGATCGGGCGCTGGATGCGGCTGCGGGTGCGGCCTCGCCAGACCCCGGTGCGCTTGCCGGGATCCCCGTCGGCGTCAAGGACATCATCGACGCAGCAGGCTGGGTCACCGGCATGGGCTCGCCGATTCACGATGACGACCGGCCACAGCACGACGCGCGCCTCGTGCAGAAGCTGCGGCAGGCAGGCGCCTGGGTGTTCGGCAAGACGGTCACCACCGAGCTTGCCTTCATGCAGCCGCGCGAGACGCGCAACCCGTGGAACCTCGCGCACACGCCGGGCGGCTCCTCCAGCGGCTCGGCGGCAGCGGTAGCCGCGGGCTGCGTGCCGGCGGCGCTTGCCACTCAGACGAACGGGTCGGTGATCCGGCCGGCCGCGTTCTGCGGGATCGTCGGATTCAAGCCCTCGTTCGGCGCACTGTCGGCGAGAGGGGTCCTCAGCTATGCACCCACGCTCGATCAGCCCGGCTGCTACGCGCGCACGGTTGCCGACGTCGCGCGCCTGGCGTCGGTGATGGCCGAGCCGGGATTCGCGATCGATCCGGAGCCGAAGTACCGCGCCGCGCCGCGGCTGCTTGCCGTGCGCACGCCGGTGTGGCCGCTGGCGAGCGAGCCCATGCGTGCGCAGTTCGAGCGCACCCGCGCGACTCTGGCCGCCGCCGGCGCAAGCGTGGAGGTGCGCGATCTGCCAGCGCGGTTCGATCAGGCACTCGACGTGCACCGCGTGATCATGGGGGTGGAGGCAGTTCGCTACTTCGCGCCGGTACAGGCTGCGCACCGCGCGCAGCTCAGCGACTGGCTGAACGGCTACCTCGACCGTGCGGCAACGCTGACCGATCTCCAGTACCGCGAAGCGCTCGCCGAGCGCGAAGCGCTGCGTTCGGAGTTCGCAGAGTTCCTCGCCGAACACGATGCGCTGCTCACTCCGCCCGCCACCGGCGAGGCGCCGTCAGGCATCGAGACGAGCGGCGATCCGTCGTTCTGCACGATCTGGACGCTGCTCGGTACGCCAGCGGTCACGCTGCCATGCGCGCTCGGCCCTGGAGG
>CANGUQ010000294.1 GCA_947456915.1 Betaproteobacteria bacterium | reverse complement strand
GTGGTCGCGGGCGGGCGCGCAGCGCAGGCGGCGAGACGGCGGCACAGCTGGCCGGACCGGCAGGTGGTACCGATGAATGACCTGCGGCCGGTTCCAGCCGCGGACATGCACGCGCCGTCGCCGGCACCGGAAGCGGCGCTGGTGCGCGCCTACGTCGGCCTCGGGGCCAACCTCGGCGAGCCGGTCGCGCAGCTGAACGGCGCACTGGCTGCGCTCGCGGCGCTGCCTGCAACGCGGGTGGCGGGGGTGAGTTCGCTCTATCGCAGCGCGCCGGTGGGCTATCTCGATCAACCCGACTTCTACAACGCGGTGGCAGCACTGGATACCGCGCTGTCGCCGCAGGCACTCCTCGCCGCGCTGCTCGACATCGAGCGACGCGGCGGGCGCGAGCGCGCCTTCCGCAACGCCCCGCGCACGATCGACCTCGATCTTCTGCTCTACGGCGCGCAGACGGTGAGCGAGCCCGGCCTCACCGTGCCGCACCCGCGCCTTGGCCAGCGCGCCTTCGTGGTGCAGCCCCTCGCCGAACTCGCGCCGCAGTGCGTGGTGCCCGGCGCGGGAGAGGTGCGCACGCTGCTCGCAGCAGTGGCTGCGCAGCCGATCGAGCGCATCGGCGCGCTGCAGCCTCCGGCCTGAGCCGCGATGCTGCCGGCGCGCTACCGCTACATCGTCGTCGAGGGGCCGATCGGCGCCGGCAAGACCACGCTCGCGCGCCGGCTCGCCGGACAGCTCGGGGCGCAGGAACTCTTCGAGCAGCCCGAAGCCAATCCGTTTCTCGCCGGCTACTACGAGGACCCGCAGCGCCATGCGCTGCCCACCCAGCTGTTCTTCCTGTTCCAGCGCATCGGGCAGCTGGGTGCGGTGGTGCAGGGCGATCTGTTCAGCGGCCCCATCGTGGCGGACTTCATGCTGGAGAAGGACCCGCTGTTCGCTCGACTCACGCTGAACGACGACGAGTACCGGTTGTACGAGCAGGTATACAGCCGGCTCAGGCCGGACACCGCGCCGCCGGACCTGGTGATCTATCTGCAGGCCTCGACCGAGCGACTGCTGGAGCGGGTACGCCGACGCGGCATCGGCTACGAGCGGCGCATCGGCGAGGACTATCTCGGACGCCTCGCCTCAAGCTACAGCCAGTTCTTCTACCGCTACGATGCGGCGCCGGTACTGATCGTCAACAGCGATCACCTGAACTTCGCCGACGAAGCCGGCGATGTCGAACTATTGTTGAAGTGCATCAACGACATGCGCGGTCCGCGGGCGTTCTTCAGCCGCGGCGGCTGAGTGCGCTGCGACGCCGGCGCAGCAGCAGTGGCGCCCGCGGCGGCCGCGGGCACGACGCGGGGGTTTGCATCGAACGACGGCGCAGACGATACTCCGGTCCCCGCATCCTGATCGTCACCACGACGTCCTTTTCCCTCCGCCCTTCGCGCTCCTGACTCCGATGACCTACGGCAACGCAGCCGACACGCCACGACTGGCTCGGGTGACCCTGCACACGCTGCAGAAGATGGCCCGTGACGGCGAGCGCATCTCGATGCTGACCTGCTACGACGCGAGCTTCGCCGCGCTGATCGAGCGTGCCGGCGTCGAGACCATCCTCGTCGGCGATTCGCTGGGCATGGTGATCCAGGGGCGCGATTCGACGCTGGCGGTGACCATGCGCGACATGGCCTATCACATCGAGTGCGTCGCGCGCGCCGCGCGCCGCGCCTTCGTGATCGCCGACATGCCGTTCGGCAGCTTCCAGGTGAGTCCGCAGCAGACTTTCGAGAACGCAGCGCAGCTGATGGCCGCCGGTGCGCAGATGGTGAAGATCGAAGGCGGCGAGGCGATGGTGGAGACCGTGCGCTTCCTGGTCGAGCGCGGCGTGCCGGTGTGTGCGCACATCGGACTCACGCCGCAGTCCGTGCACCAGCTGGGTGGCTATCGCGTGCAGGGCAGGACCGATCAGGCGGCGGCGCGCCTGCGGCACGAGGCCGCGGTACTCGAGCAGGCTGGTGCGGGCATCCTGCTGTTCGAGGCGATCCCGGCGGCGCTCGCTGGCGAGCTCACCGGCGCGGCTGGCGTGCCGACGATCGGCATCGGTGCCGGGGCGCAGTGCTCCGGGCAGGTACTCGTGCTCTACGACATGCTCGACGTGTTTCCCGGGCGCAAGGCGCGCTTCGTCAAGAACTTCATGGCCGGTGCGGACTCGATCGAGGCCGCGGTGGCTGCCTATGTGCGCGAGGTGCGTGCGGGTACCTTCCCCGCCGCCGAGCATTCCTTCTAGGCCGGCGGGGTGGCGAGACTCTCCCGGAACTGTCTGCAATGGACGTGATCCACTCGGTGGCCGCCTTGCGCGAGCGCCTGCAGCGCGAGCCGAACAACGTGTTCGTACCGACGATGGGCAACCTGCACGAGGGCCACATCCAGCTCGTGCGTCTGGCCAAGCCGCGGGCGGCGTGCACGGTGGTCAGCGTCTTCGTGAACCGGCTGCAGTTCGGGCCGCGCGAGGATTTCGACCGCTATCCGCGCACGCTGGAGGCCGACTGCCGCAAGTGCCGCGAAGCGGGCGCGAACGTGGTGTTTGCCCCCGACGAGCGCGAGATCTATCCCGAGCCCCAGACCTTCGTGGTCGAGCCCTCGGAGCTGCAGCACGTGCTCGACGGAGCGGTACGTCCCGGGCATTTCCGCGGCGTGGCCACCGTCGTGCTCAAGCTGTTCAACATGGTGCGTCCGCACGCGGCGCTGTTCGGCAAGAAGGACTATCAGCAGTACCTGGTGCTGCGCGACATGGTGCGCCAGCTGGCGATGCCGATCGAGATCATCCCGGCGGAGACGGTGCGAGCGTCCGACGGGCTGGCCCTGTCTTCGCGCAATTCGTACCTGAGCCCGACCGAACGTGCGGAGGCGCCGCACCTGTACACCACGCTGCAGCGCGCCGCCGACGCGGTGCGACTGGGCGAACTCCACGGGCGCGTCGAGCTGCAGGCGACGCAGGCGCTCGCCGCGCGTGGCTGGCAACCCGACTACGTCGCGGTACGTCGGCAGAACGATCTGCAACCGGCCACCGGCGAGGACCGCAGGCTGGTGGTGCTGGCGGCCGCTCGGCTCGGGCGTACCCGGCTCATCGACAATCTGGAAATCGAGCTGTGACGTCGGCTGCCGACGGGTTTCCCGGCTTCTGCCGGGAGCGCATGGCGGTGAACGGTACCCACATCAACGCGCTGATCGGCGGTGCCGGCCCGCCGCTGCTGCTGCTGCATGGCTATCCGCAGACGCACGTGATGTGGCGTCATGTGGCGCCAGTGCTTGCGCGCTCGTTCACCGTGGTGGCAACCGACCTGCGCGGCTACGGCGACAGCGGCCGGCCGCCGAGCGCGCCCGATCACGCGCCGTACTCCAAGCGCGAGATGGCGCGCGATCAGGTCGAACTGATGCGCGCGCTGGGCTGGCGGCAGTTCCGTGTGGCCGGGCACGACCGCGGGGGACGCGTCACGCACCGCATGCTGCTCGATCATCCCGACGCGGTGGTGCGCGCGGCGGTGCTCGACATCGTGCCTACGCTGCGCATGTACGAGAAGACCACGCAGGCGTTCGCCACCGCCTACTACCACTGGTTCTTCCTGATCCAGCCGGCGCCGTTTCCGGAGAGGCTGATCGGCGCCGACCCGGCCGCCTACCTGCGCTACAACTTCGGCGAGGGACGCCCCAGCCGTCCAGCGGGGCTGGCACCGTTCCTGCCCGATGCGCTCGACGAGTACATCCGCTGCTTCAGCGCGCCGGAGTCCATTCACGCCACCTGCGAGGACTATCGGGCGGCGGCGAGCATCGATCTTGAGCACGACCGCGCGGACTACGGTCGCAACCGGGTGCAGGTGCCGCTGCTGGTGCTGTGGGGCGAGGAGGGTGTGATCGAGCGCTGCTTCGATCCGCTCGCCGACTGGCGCGACTACGCGCTCGACGTGCGTGGCGGCGCGCTTCCCTGCGGTCACTACATCCCCGAGGAGCAGCCGCAGGCGTGCGCGCAGGAACTGCTGGAATTCTTCCGGTGACGGCCGACGAACTGTTCGCCGGCGCGGTGGCCGGGCAGGCGCTGGACGCGGATGCGCCGGCGCTGCTGCACGCGCTTTGGCACGAGGCGCGCGGCGACTGGCAGCGGGCGCACGAGATCGTGCAGCAGCAGGCCGGCGCGCGCGCCGCCGCGGTGCACGCCTACCTGCATCGGCGCGAGGGAGATCTCGCCAATGCCGACTACTGGTACGCGCGCGCCGGGCTGTCCCGCTTCGCGGGTGAACTCGACCAGGAGCGCAGGACGCTCGCGACGAGCCTGCTCGCCGCCTGAGCTGCGACGGCCGCGAGCGGCCGGCTACGGCAGCTGGATCTTGCCCCCGGGCATGCCGCCACCAGGCAGGCCGCCGGGGCCGAGCGGTCCCTTGGGTATCACCAGCCCCGACGCCTGCTGGCGACGCATTTCCTGGATCTCGCGCACCGCGCGTTCGATGCCTTCCTTCGCTGCGGCGGCATAGTTCTGCACCGCTTCGGCGAGCGTCGTGCCGTCGACCTCGAATGACAGCGGCAACGCGCCGGCGGGCGTGAGGATCTGCGCCTCGCCGACGAAACGCATCGGGCGCGCCGTGTCCGGGCTGCCGTCGATCTTCACCGGCGCCATGCAGCGCAGCGTGCCGACCTTGCCGTCGGTGTAGATCTCTTCACGGTAGAGCTCTGCCGGGTCCATCACCGGGTCGGACATGCGGTCTTCCGGGCGTTCAGCCATCTCTGGGTCCTTGGTCGAGGGGTTTGAAAGGAGCGGGCGCTCGATTACTTCACCGGCAGCGTGGCGTCGACCACGCTGCGGGCAGCCTCGCGTACGCTGGCGCCCGGCCGTGCACTGCAGGCCGCCGAGAAGCGCTCCAGCATGAGCGCCTTGTTCCTGGCGGTCGGGATCAGGCCGCGTCCCGCACGCTCGAAGCGCGCGTTGATGTAGCCGTCGGCCCAGTTCTGGATCCGGTCGCGTCCGACCTGCTCGAACTTCGCGCCGCCCGCGCCGCGCGCGTCCAGATAGACGCTGCAGGCGAGCGCGCCGGTGGCGGCTCCGGCGCCCGACTCGGCGACCGACTGCGGGTCATCGAGCATCGCGCGCCCGGCGAGCAGCGTCGCGTCGCGGATCGCGCGTGCGCCGTCCTCGCCGCAGTGGCGCGCAAGCAGCGCGATGATTCGCGCGTCGTTCGCGCGCGTCTCCGGAAAGGGTTTGCCGACTGCCTCCGATACACCGTAGACATAGCCGAGCGCGAACTGTTCGCCGCCAGTGACGATCGCTGATGCCTGTGGCGCGCCCTTCGCCGCCCGCGCCTCGGTGATGCGACTGCAGTACCACGAGCC
>CANGUQ010000293.1 GCA_947456915.1 Betaproteobacteria bacterium | reverse complement strand
GCTCGACGCACCGGCCGAGGCAGCGCTGCTGATCGAGCTCGCCCCGTGGGTCGACGGATTCGTCGGGGAGCTGTTCGGCATCACCGAGCAGGTCCGGGCGCTCGCCGCCCGCCACAACGCGCTCGCCCCGCTGTACGAGTGCAAGCGCCAGTTCGTCCAGCGACAGGCAGCGACCAAGGTCAAGCCCGAGGCGCTGGCGGATTTCGACGCGGCCGGCGCACGCGCCCGCCTGGAAGCATGGTTCGGCGAACCGTTCGCGGAACGCGCATTCGCACGCCACGTCACCGCCTGGCAGCAGGATCCGGCGCTCGCCGAGCGCGCAGCCCTCGCCCTGCACTACGCGGCGTGGGCGCTGACCACCCCCGATGGCCGGGCGCAGCACGCGCGCGGCGTGCTGTTCAAGACGCCGCACAGGACCGACCCGCAGCATCTGGTGCCGGTGCACACCGACGCCTCCGGCGGATACAACGCCTTCACCCTGCCGGCACCACTGCAGCGCCACCGCGAAGGTTTCGCGCTGACCGACGGCGGGACCGACCTCACCGGTGCGCTCGATCAGGCGCACTACTGCATCTGGTGCCATCACCAGGGCAAGGACTCCTGCTCGAAAGGGTTGAAGGAAAAGCTCAAGGGAACCCCGGAGGAAGTCGCCGCCCTGCCGGCGGCTGCCCGCTACAGGAAGTCGCCGTTCGAGGTGACGCTTGCCGGCTGCCCGCTGGAAGAGCGCATCTCCGAGTTCCACGAGGTCAAGACGCAGGGACACGCGATCGGCGCGCTGGCGATGATCGCCATCGACAACCCGATGGTGCCAGCGACCGGGCATCGGATCTGCAACGACTGCATGAAGGCGTGCATCTATCAGAAGACCGAGCCGGTCAACATCCCGGAGTCGGAGACGCGCACGCTGAAGGACGTGCTCGAGCTGCCCTGGGGCTTCGAGATCTACAGCCTGCTCACGCGCTGGAATCCGCTCGATCTGCGCCGGACACTGCCGAAGGCGCCCAGCGGACGTCGCGTGCTGGTGGTCGGGCTGGGCCCGGCGGGATTCACGCTCGCGCATCACCTGATGAACGACGGGCACGTGGTCGCAGGCATCGACGGCCTGAAGATCGAACCGCTGGCGCCGGAGATCTCGGGCGTTGCGCCCGGTGGCGAACGTGTGGCCTTCCGGCCGATCCGCGACGTGCACGAACTGTACGAGTCGCTCGATGACCGCGTGATGGCCGGATTCGGCGGTGTCGCCGAGTACGGCATCACCGTGCGCTGGAACAAGAACTTCCTGAAGGTCATCCGGCTCGTCCTCGAGCGCCGCACCGAGTTCGCCATGTTCGGCGGCGTGCGCTTCGGCGGCACGCTCACCGCCGAGGAGGCCTTCGAGATGGGCTTCGATCACATCGCGCTCGCCGCCGGAGCCGGCCGCCCGACGGTACTCGACATGCCGAACGGACTTGCGCGCGGGGTGCGTACCGCTTCGGACTTCCTGATGGCGCTGCAACTGACCGGTGCCGCCAAGGCCGATTCCATCGCCAACATGCAGTTGCGTCTGCCGGTCGTGGTGATCGGCGGCGGACTGACTGCCGTCGACACCGCGACCGAGTCGCTCGCCTACTACCCGGTGCAGGTGGAGAAGTTCCTCGCCCGCTACGAGACCCTGGTGGCCGAGCGCGGCGCCGCCGAAGTGCGCGCGCGCTGGAACGACGAGGAGCGCACGATCGCCGACGAGTTCAT
The DNA here is from genome assembly GCA_947456915.1 of Betaproteobacteria bacterium. Lineage (GTDB taxonomy): Bacteria > Pseudomonadota > Gammaproteobacteria > Burkholderiales > CAIKXV01 > CAIKXV01. The sequence continues at coordinate 3,649 of CANGUQ010000293.1, read as the reverse complement.
CGCGCACGCGCAGGCGATCCGCGGCGAGCGCGCAGCCGCGGCGGCACAGGGCCGTGCTCCCCGGCTCGCAGCACTGCTCGCGCAGTGGGGCGGGGTCACCCTCGCCTACCGCAAGCGGATGATCGATTCGCCCTCGTACACCCTCAACCACGAGGAAGTGCACAAGGCGCTCGAGGAAGGGATCGTGTTCGCCGAGGGCCTGTCACCGCTGCGCATCGACGTCGACGATCACCAGCACGTCGCGTCGATCCGCATGAGCCGGCAGGTTGCCGGCGAGGACGGCAAGTGGCGCGGCGACGGGGAAGTGACCCTTCCCGCGCGCACGGTGCTGATCGCCGCCGGCACCAATCCGAACACGGTGCTCGCGCGCGAGGACGCGCAGACCTTCGTGCTCGACGGACGCTACTTCCGTGCCTGCGACGAGCAGGGCCTGCCGGTGAAACCGGAACGCTCGATCTCCAAGCCGAAGCAGCCGAACGTGTTCATGTCGCGCCGCGACGACGGACGGTTCATCAGCTTCTTCGGTGACCTGCACCCTTCGTACTTCGGCAACGTGGTGAAGGCGATGGGCTCGGCCAAGCAGGGCTATCCGACGGTCTCGCACGTGCTCGCAGCGACCGCGCCCGCAAGCCCGCTCACGGCCGACGCGTTCATCGGGCGCCTGAACGGCGAGTTGCGGGCAACGGTGCATGAAGTCAATCGCCTGACCCCGACCATCGTCGAGGTCGTCGTGCGCGCGCAGCGTGCGGCGCGCCGCTTCCAGCCGGGGCAGTTCTACCGTCTGCAGAACTTCGAGGCACGCTCGCCGCTGGTCGACGGCACGCGGCTGGCGATGGAAGGTCTGGCGATGACCGGGGCGTGGGTCGATCGCGAGCGCGGTCTGGTGTCGACGATCGTGCTGGAGATGGGAGGGTCCTCCGACCTGTGCGCGACGCTGAAACCGGGCGAGCCGATCGTGCTGATGGGGCCGACCGGACAGCCGACCGAGATTGCCGGCGGCGAGACGGTGATGCTGGTCGGCGGCGGGCTCGGCAACGCGGTGCTGTTCTCGATCGGTCAGGCGCTGCGTGCAGCAGGATCGAAGGTGCTGTATTTCGCCGGGTACAAGAAGCTGATCGACCGCTACAAGGTGGCCGAGATCGAGGCAGCCGCCGACGTCGTCATCTGGTGCTGCGACGAATCCCCGGGCTTCGTGCCGTCGCGGCCGCAGGACCGCACGATCAGCGCGAACATCGTCGAGGCGATCGCCGCCTATGCCGATGGCAGGCTCGGGGAGTGCCAGATCCCCGTGCCGGACGTCGACCGCATCATCGCGATCGGCTCGGACCGGATGATGGCTGCGGTCGGCGCGGCCCGCCACGGCGTGCTGGCGAAACACCTGAAACCTGCGCACCACGCAATCGGTTCGATCAACTCGCCGATGCAGTGCATGATGAAGGAGATCTGCGCACAGTGCCTGCAGCCGCACCGTGACCGTGAGACGGGGAAGATCACCTACGTGTTCTCCTGCTTCAATCAGGACCAGTCGCTCGACCAGGTCGATTTCCCCGCGCTCAACGAGCGGCTGCGCCAGAACTCCGTGCAGGAAAAGCTCACCGCGCAGTGGATCGCACGCTGCCTGCAGCGCAGCGGCGCGCGTACCGCTGCGGCCTGAACCGGGTCCGGACTCGACCCGCACATCACGCAGCGCCGATGTCCGGCGACGACAGCGAACCGGTTGCGATAACGCTCGATGGCCACGCACGCTGCGTGGCCATCGAGCGGAACGACGGGAAGCGCGACAGCTACCCGTTCGCGCTGTTGCGATCGCTCTGCCGTTGCGCCGAGTGCACGGCTGCACGGCGCCGCGCAGGGCTGACAGCCACGGCGCCGCTGGCGGTGCAGGCCGGCGTGACGATCACCGCCGCGCAGCCGCAGGGGCGCTACGCGATACAGTTCACCTTCGACGACGGGCACGCGCGTGGCATCTACCCGTGGCGCTGGCTGCGCGAGATCGCTCCACCGGATTCCTGGCCGCGCGGCGTGCCCTCAACCAGCAGCGGCCTCGATCGTGTTCACCACCAGCATCGCCACTGTCATCGGACCGACGCCCCCCGGAACCGGGGTGATGTGACCCGCGACCTGCTCGGCCGAGGCAAAGTCGACATCACCCACCAGCCGGCCCTCCGCGGTGCGGTTGATCCCCACGTCGAGCACGATTGCCCCGGGCTTGATCATGTCCCCGGTGACCAGTCCCGGCCGACCGACGGCGACCACCAGCACGTCAGCACGCCGGGTGTGGCTCGCCAGATCGACCGTCTTCGACGTGCAGATCGTCACCGTCGCATTGCGCCCGAGCAGCAGCAGCGCCATCGGCTTGCCCACGGTGTTGCTGCGGCCCACGACCACCGCATGCTTCCCGCCAAGATCTACGCCAGCGTGTTCGAGCATGCGCATCATGCCCGCCGGCGTACACGGCGGAAATCGCGTATGCCCACCGAGCAGATCGCCGCGGTTGATCACGTGGAAACCGTCGACGTCCTTGCTCGCGGCCACCTCGGCCAGAATCGCCGCCTCGTCGAGCCCCGCAGGCAGCGGCAACTGCACCAGGATCCCGTGAATCGCCGGATCGGCGTTGAGCGCACGCACCCTGGCGATCACCTCGGCCTGCGGCGTGCCCGCGGCAAACTCGTGTACCTGCGAGTGCACGCCGACGCGGCCGCAGGCCTTGACCTTGTTGCCGATGTAGGCGCGCGAGGCCGGATTGTCACCGACCAGAATCACTGCCAGGCCGGGACGCACGCCGCGTCGGCCCAGGTCCTGCACCTTCGCTGCGCACTCGGCGAGCACCTGCTCGGCCAGTGCCTTGCCGTCGATCCGCTGCGCCGTCATCGGTGCTTCTCCTGTCTGCGTCTGCCGGCGACATCGGCGCCGACGAAAGGCGCGCACTGTAGACAAAACGGTGCTCGCCGGCAAGCTGCGGCGTGCCCTTGCCGCGCCGGGCGGCAGGCATCGCTCAGCGCAGGCGCACCAGCGCGTCCGCAGCAACCACGCCAAGGCCCGCCGGACGCACCAGCAGCGGATTGATGTCGAGCTCCTCCAGCCGGTCGCGCCACTGCCACGCGAGTTCGCCGACGGCCACCAGCGTCGTCGCCAGCGCCTCCACATCGGCTGGCGGCCGCCCCCGCAAGCCTCGGAACAGGGCCGCCGCGCGCAGTTCGCCGATCATCGTGCGGGCGCTGGCGAGATCGAACGGTGCGAGGCGATAGGTCACGTCGCGCAGCGTCTCGGCGAAGATGCCCCCGAGACCGAATGCAACGACCGGACCGAACACCTCGTCGTTCACCACGCCGACGATCGTCTCGATGCCGTCGGTCACCATCTGCGCGACGAGCAGCCCCTCCAGCCGTGCCTGCGGCATGCGCTGGCCGACACGCGCGAGCATCGCCGACACGGCTGCGGACAAGGCATGCGCATCGGCGATCGCAAGCTCCACACCACCTGCCTCGGACTTGTGCGGAATGTCGCGCGAGACGATCTTCAGCGCGACGGGATACGGCAACCCGCCTGCGTCGGCGGCGGCGAGCGGGGCAGCCGGCAGCAGGCGGTCGACGGTGACGCCGACGCCCCAGGCCGCAAGCAGCGACTTGCTCGCATGCTCGTCGAGCAG
>CANGUQ010000292.1 GCA_947456915.1 Betaproteobacteria bacterium | reverse complement strand
TGCACGCGCGCGGGCACGACCCGGGCCAGTACACTACGCGCCTTGACGCGCATCGCGCCCGTTTCCCTGCGACCGATCAACGATGGCTGCTTCCGACCTGAAGTCCACCTGCACTGCCGCGCTCGCGCAGGCACTTGCCCGCGTCGCGCCCGGCTGCACGATTGCGGTGCAGCTCGAGCGGCCGAAGCAGCGCGGCCACGGCGATTTCGCGAGCAACGTGGCCATGCAGCTGGCGAAGCAGCTCGGGCGCGCGCCGCGCGAGATCGCGGCCCAGCTGATCGCCGAGTTGCCCACGGACGGCGCAATCGAGCGTGCAGAGGTCGCCGGCCCCGGCTTCATCAATCTGACGGTGTCGCGGCAGGCTCGCCGGGCGGTGGTCGCCGCGGTGCGCGCCGCCGGCGAACGCTTCGGCACGCGCACCCAGCCGCAGCCGGTGCGCGTGCAGGTGGAGTTCGTCTCCGCCAACCCGACCGGCCCGTTGCACGTGGGCCACGGTCGTGGTGCAGCCTACGGCGCGAGTCTCGCCAACGTGCTCGAGGCCGTGGGCTGCACGGTCAGCCGCGAGTATTACGTGAACGACGCCGGCCGGCAGATGGACATCCTGGCGGTCTCGACGTGGCTGCGCTATCTGGAACGCGCCGGCACCTGCGTCGAGTTTCCGCCCAACGGCTATCAGGGCGACTACGTGCGCGAGATGGCGGCGGCGCTGGCAGCTCGCTATGGCGAGCGCTTCGTGCGCAGCGCCGAGCAGGTGCTCGCGGGCACGCCGGGCCTGCCCGAGGCGACGCGCGACGATGCGCCGTCGAACGAACAGCGCGAGCGGCACCTCGATGCGCTGATCGCGCGCGCGCGCGCGCTGCTCGGCGACGACTACCGCATCGTGCACCGGCACGCGCTCGACACGCAGCTCGCCGACGGTCGCGACGATCTCACCGAGTTCGGCGTCGTCTTCGACAACTGGTATTCGGAACAGTCGCTGTTCGACAGCGGCGCGATCGCACGCGCGGTCGAACGGCTGCAGGAGGCGGGTCATCTCTATCGCCAGGACGGCGCACTCTGGTTCCGCTCGACCGCGTTCGGCGACGAGAAGGACCGGGTCGTGCAGCGCGACAATGGCGCGTACACGTACTTCGCCTCGGACATCGCCTATCACCTCGACAAGTTCGACCGCGGGTTCGATCGGGTGATCGACGTCTGGGGCGCGGATCACCACGGCTACATCCCGCGCGTGAACGGTGCGCTGCGCGCCGCCGGCGCGCCCGCGCAGCGGCTGACCATCGCGCTGGTGCAGTTCGCCGTGCTCTACCGCTCCGGCGAGAAGGTCTCGATGTCCACCCGTTCCGGCCAGTTCGTCACGCTGCGCGAACTGCGCAGCGAGGTGGGCAACGACGCAGCGCGATTCTTCTACGTGCTGCGCAAGAGCGATCAGCACCTCGACTTCGACCTCGATCTGGCCAAGTCGCGCAGCAACGAGAATCCGGTGTACTACATCCAGTACGCGCACGCGCGCATCTGCAGCGTGTTCTCCGAGTGGCAGAACGGCTCGGCCGACGCCAGTCCGGCGCTGCTCGACGCGGCCGACCTGTCGCTGCTCGATGGAGCGCACGAGCTCGCGCTGGTCGACCGTCTGCAGGCGTGGCCGGAAACGCTTGCCGCGGCGGCCGCCGACCTGTCGGTCCACGGCATCGCCTTCTATCTGAAGGACCTCGCCGGCGAGCTGCACAGCTACTACAACGCGGAGAAGGTGCTGGTCGAGGACCGTGCGCTGCGGCTCGCGCGCCTTGCGCTGCTCGACGCCGTGCGCACCGTGCTCGCCAGCGCGTTGCGGCTGCTCGGGGTCAGCGCTCCGGCCCGCATGTGACCGATGACCTGCAGGCGAGATCGATGAGTCGCGATTACAAGAAAGTGGAGCCGCGCGGACGCTCGGGTACGCTGATTCTCGGTGTGTTCATCGGGCTCGCGCTCGGGCTGGTGGCGGCGCTGGCGATCGCGTTCTACCTGAACCGCGCCAATCCGTTCACGCCGCGCGACAAGCCACAGGCGACCGCGCCGGCCAGCGGCAAGGCGGCGAACGAACCGGCCAAGGCGATCGCCGACCCGGCCTCGGCAGCGGCCGATCCCGGCAAGGCCGCCGAGAACCGGCCGCGCTTCGATTTCTACACGATCCTGCCCGGCGTCGAGCAGCCGGCGAGCGAGCAGGAACTGCGCAAGCGCAGTGCCGAGGGCAAGGACAAGGAAGCCGAGGTGCCGCGCGAACGCTTCTTCCTGCAGGCGGGGGCCTTCCAGAGCGCCCCCGATGCGGACAACCTGAAGGCGCGTCTGGCGTTGATGGGGCTCGAGGCCTCGATCCAGACTGCCAATCTCGGCGACAAGGGCATCTGGCACCGGGTACGGCTCGGGCCGTTCGATGACGCCGACGTTCTGGCCAAGGTGCGCGCGCAACTGGCCGCGGGCGGCGTCGAGGCCACGTCGATCAAGGTCCGCGACAAGGCGCCGTGATCCGCGACGTGTTCGTTCCAGCCCGTCGCGCCCCGCGGCGGCAATCCGGGAGATCCATCATGTTCGCTTCCATTCTCAGGCTGCTCGCAGTGAGCGCGCTGCTCGCGGCATCGGGTGCAGCCATCGCCCAGCCGCTCACGCCCGGCAAGGACTACCGCGTGCTGCAGCCGGCGCAGCCGGTCGACAACCCCAAGCGCATCGAGGTGATCGAGTTCTTCTGGTACGGCTGCCCGCACTGCTACGACCTGCAGCCGGCTCTGCGCGCGTGGCTCGCGAAGAAGCCCGACGTGGAGTTCAGGCACGTGCCGGCGGTGTTTCGCGAGAGCTGGATTCCGCACACCCGGCTCTTCTACTCGCTCGAGGCGATGAATCTGCTGCCCAAGCTGCACGACGAGGTGTTCAAGGCGATTCACGAGCAGAAGGCCGAGCTCTCGGACCTCGCCCAGATGCAGGCGTGGCTGGCCAAGCGCGGCGTCGATCCCAGGCAGTTTGCCGAGGTCTACAACTCGTTCGGGGTGCAGAGCCGGGTGCAGCGCTCGATCCAGATGTCCAAGTCCTACGGCCTGTCGGGAACCCCGACGCTGGTGGTCAACGGCCGCTATCTGACGTCCCCGGCGATGACGCAGGGGCACGAGCGCACGTTCGCCGTGATCGATCAGCTCATCGCGCAGATCCGCGCGGGCCAATCGCCAGCGAAGTGAAGCCGCGCCGCCGCCTGCTGACCGGCGCCGCTACCGTGATCGCCGCAGCGGCGCACGCGCCGTGCGTGCCGCTGCCCGCGGCGTTTGCGCAGAGCGTGCCCGCCCTGCACCGGGGCACCGACTACCGGCTGCTCGATCCGGCGCAACCTGCGCCGGCTGACCGGCTGCAGGTACTGGAGTTCTTCTACTACGGTTGTCCGTTCTGTCATCAGCTCGAGCCGCTGCTCGTCGACTGGCTGCAGCGGCAGCCTGCGGATGTCGTGTTCGACCGCGTGCCGGTGATCGGACGCGATGCGTGGGTGCCGCTCGCCCGGCTGTACTACACGCTGGGCGCCGTGGGTGCGCTCGCCGGTCACCATGCCGCGGTCTATCGGGCGCTGCACGATGAGGGCGTGCCGCTCGCGCAGCCGGACACGGCGGCCGACTGGGCTGCACGCCGCGGGCTCGACCGGTCCCGCTTCATCGCGGCGTGGCGTTCGGCCGAAGTCGAGGCGAATGTGCTGCGCGCGCGGCGGATGAGCGACGACTACGACATCCAGGCCACGCCGTCGATGGTGATCGACGGGCGACTGCTCACCTCGAGCGGACTGACCAACGGCGTGCCCGCGCTGCTGCCGATGGTCAACCGGCTGATCGTGCTCGCCCGCGCCGAACGCGCGCGTGCGAAGGCTGCCTGAGCAGCGACTGGCCGACGGTGCTGCCCCCGCGCAGCGTGTTCATCACCGGCGGCTCGGCCGGGATCGGCCGCGCGCTGGCCGTGCACTACGCGCGTGCCGGTGCCGTGGTCGGCGTCACCGGCCGGCGCCAGCCGCTGCTCGACGCGCTCGTGGCCGAGCATCCGCAGCACATCGCGGCGTTCAGCGCCGACGTGCGCGACGCGGCGGCGATGGCCCGTGCCGCCCACGAGTTCATCGGCACGTACGGCGCACCGGACATCGTGTACGCCAACGCCGGGGTGAGCGCCGGTACCGCGACCGAGCACGCGGCCGATCTCGCGGTGTTTCGCGAGGTGATGGAGGTCAACGTGCTCGGACTGGTGCACACGTTCGCGCCGTTCATCGCGCCGATGCGAGCGCGCGGCCACGGCACGCTGTGCGGCATCGCCAGCGTGGCGGGTATTCGTGGATTGCCCGGCGCAGGCGCATACAGTGCGTCGAAGGCGGCGGCCATCGCCTATCTCGAAGCGCTGCGCATCGAGGAGCGCGGACACGGCCTGCGCGTGGTCACCGTCTGCCCGGGCTACATCGCCACCGAAATGACTGCGGTCAATCCCTATGCGATGCCGTTCCTGCTCGAAGTCGGCGATGCCGCGCGGCGCATCGCGCGGGTGGCCGAGGCAGGTCGCCGGCTGGCCATCGTGCCCTGGCAGATGGCGATCGTCGGTCGCCTGATGCGACTGGTGCCCGGCGCGCTGTGGGACCGCGCACTCGCCGGTGCGAAGCGCAAGCCGCGGCGCCTCAGCTGAGCGGGATCATCCCCGTCGCGCGGATGGTCGGTGCGGCCTGTGGTGAAGCGAGGTATGCCATCAGTGCGCGCCCCGCCTGCGGGGCCGCGCACGCGCGATGCAGTCCGATGGCAAAGCGCGTCACCAGCTGCGCACCGTCGGGCATCGGCCCGACGATGTCGATGCCCGGCACCGGCAGCAGCTCGCTGAGCTGCTGAAACGCGAGGTCGGCGTCTCCGCGCGCGAGGGCAGCACCCGCCGGCTCGCCCTTGACCTGCAGCATCCTGCCCTCGAGCTGCGCGGTCAGTCCCCACCGCGCGACCAGCCGCGCGAGGTGCACCCCGCTCGGACCGGTGGAAAAGGCGATGCAGCGCGCGGCCAGCAGCGCCTCGCGCAGCCGGCCTGCCGAGGAGATGTCGGGCTGCGGCGCACCGGCACGCACCGCCACCGCCATCGGCGAGTCCGCGAGATCGGTGCGGCCGGCCTCGACCACGCAGCCGGCAGTCATCAGCGCGTCGATCTTGTCGCCAGCCATGATCACCAGATCGACCGCCTCGCCGCCGAGCAGGCGCTGCATCACGTTGATGCCCCCGTCGAACACGGCGCGCGTGCAGTGGCCGCTGTCGCGATCGAAGCGCGGCGCGAGTTCGAGGAAGGCCTCGCGAAAGGCGATCGACTGCAGCACGGTCAGACTGGCCACGACGGGAGTGCTCCGTGGGTGACGAGGCGCGCAGAGCGCTCAGTTGAAGAAGCCG
>CANGUQ010000291.1 GCA_947456915.1 Betaproteobacteria bacterium | reverse complement strand
AGGCAACAACTCGATAACTGCATCGAGCATGGCCTGTACACCTTTGTTCTTGAACGCCGAGCCGCACAGCATCGGGACGATCTCGCCGCCCACCGTACGGGCACGGATACCGGCCTTGATCTCGTCTTCCGACAGCGTGCCTTCCTCGAGGTACTTGTTCATCAGCTCTTCCGACGACTCCGCAGCCGCCTCGAGCATCTTCTCGCGCCACTGGTCCGCAGTGTCGGCGAGATCCGCGGGGATGTCCGCGAGTTCGAACTTCATGCCCTGCGAGGCCTCGTCCCAGAAGATCGCCTTCATGCGCACGAGGTCGACCACGCCCTTGAACTCTTCTTCGGCGCCGATCGGAATCTGGATCGGCACGGCATTGGCCTGCAGGCGCTGCCGCATCTGGTCGTGCACCTTGAAGAAGTTGGCGCCGGTGCGATCCATCTTGTTGACGAACGCGAGCCGCGGCACGCGGTACTTGTTCGCCTGCCGCCACACGGTTTCCGACTGCGGCTGCACGCCGCCGACCGCGCAGTACACCATGCACGCGCCATCGAGCACACGCATCGAGCGCTCGACCTCGATCGTGAAGTCGACGTGGCCGGGGGTGTCGATGATGTTGATCCGGTGTTCCTGGCGCGAGTTGTCCATGCCCCGCCAGAAGCACGTGGTCGCCGCGGACGTGATCGTGATGCCGCGCTCCTGCTCCTGCTCCATCCAGTCCATCGTCGCGGCGCCGTCATGCACCTCGCCGATCTTGTGATTGACGCCGGTGTAGAACAGGATGCGTTCGGTGGTCGTGGTCTTGCCCGCGTCGATGTGCGCGGAGATACCGATGTTGCGGTAGCGGTCGATGGGGGGTTTGCGCGGCACTTGGTAAGACCTTTGCGTTGGTTGGCGTCAATCCGGGATCGCCGGGTTACACCAGCGGGGCACCAGCGGTGGGACTGCGGTTCCGGGCGCCCGTGCCCGGGCAGGGCACTGAACAGTCGTCGAGCCGGCGGGCGTGCATCGGTCGACGCACGGACCCGGCAGACGTCAGAAGCGGTAGTGCGAGAACGCCTTGTTGGCTTCAGCCATGCGGTGCACTTCCTCGCGCTTCTTGATCGCGCCACCGCGGCCCTCGGCCGCTTCGGCGATTTCGTTGGCGAGACGCTGACCCATGGACTTCTCGCCGCGCTTGCGCGCGGCTTCGCGCAGCCAGCGCATTGCGAGTGCGGTGCGACGGACCGGACGCACCTCGACCGGAACCTGGTAGTTCGCTCCACCGACACGGCGGCTCTTCACCTCGACCATCGGCCGGATGTTGCCCAGCGCCTGGCTGAACAGCTCGAGCGGATCCTTCCCGGACTTCTTGCCGAGCTGCTCGAGTGCGCCGTAGATGATCCGCTCGGCAACCGATTTCTTGCCGCGGGTCATCAGCACGTTGATGAACTTGGCGACCTCCTGGCTGCTGAACTTCGGGTCCGGCAGGATCTGGCGTTTGGGAACTTCGCGACGACGTGGCATGTGTGGCGTTCCTTGAACTGCTGCTGCCCTGAAAGGAAATACTGTGTTTTGCGGCGTGTGTCGAACTGCAGGTGCTTCGCGTGGACCGGTGCCGGTGCAGGCGGTCCGCAGACGAGGCCGCTCAGGCCGCCTTCGGGCGCTTCGCGCCGTACTTGGAGCGGCTCTGCTTCCGGTCCTTGACGCCCTGGGTGTCGAGGCTGCCGCGGACCACGTGGTAGCGCACGCCCGGCAGATCCTTCACCCGGCCGCCGCGAATGAGCACCACCGAGTGTTCCTGCAGGTTGTGGCCTTCACCGCCGATGTATCCGATGACTTCGAAGCCGTTCACCAGGCGCACCTTGGCGACCTTGCGCAGCGCCGAGTTCGGCTTCTTGGGAGTGGTCGTGTAGACACGCGTGCACACGCCCCGACGCTGCGGCGAATTCTGCAGCGCAGGCACCTTGCTCTTGGTCTTCACCGGCTCGCGGCCGTTACGCACCAGCTGATTGATAGTGGGCATTGGGTCAGCCATCAGATTGGCGGGCGGCAACATCGCCGTCCGCGTTGCAGAAACAACAAACCGTGATTGCATGGGTGCAGGCGGACTCGGCGGCAGTACTTCGCCTCCTCGTCCGCCCTCCGGCCCGCTGGCGGGCCGGCACCCGCGACTGCTGCCTCGCCCTCACGGGCGCCGACACGATCGCGGGGAACGTGCATTCCTGCGTTTTCGACTGCTGCGGGACCGCGCGGGGCTCGCACGGTGCTCGTCTGCCGCCCGAGCTACCGGCACGAACGTCCGGGTGTCGCCGCCCGTCTCGAAACGCGCCTCCGGGGCCCTGCTGCACACCCCGGTCGGGGCCTGTTCGCAGCCGCGCGACAGGCCACAAGAACCAGAATCACCGACCACCGGCACGAGTGCCGGCCGCCGTTGTGTGTCCCCGCCGGAAATCGGCGGAAACACGCCTCTCTCCGTCGCCGGAGAGAGGTGGAAAAAAGACCGCGAGTTTAGGGGTCCGAAAGCTCCCCTGTCAAGCCACCTGCTGCTCGGATTCGTTGCCCGACTCGACCGCTTCCACGACCTCGCCGACCACGCCTTCGCTATCCTTCGCCGGCGGATTGCGGCGGGTGTTGTGATAGGCGAGTCCGGTGCCTGCCGGGATCAGGCGACCAACGATGACGTTCTCCTTCAACCCGCGCAGATCGTCGCGCTTGCCCATGATCGCCGCTTCGGTGAGCACGCGCGTGGTCTCCTGGAACGACGCCGCGGAGATGAACGAGTCGGTGGACAGCGACGCCTTCGTGATGCCGAGCAGCATGTACTCGAACGCCGCCGGGGTCTTGCCTTCGGCGACGGCCTTCTCGTTCTCCTCGAACACCTCGGCGCGCTCGACCTGCTCGCCGACGATGAACCGGGTGTCGCCCGCCGCGGAGATCGTCACCCGCCGCAGCATCTGGCGCACGATCACCTCGATGTGCTTGTCGTTGATCTTCACGCCCTGCAGGCGGTAGACGTCCTGCACCTCGTCGATGATGTAGCGGGCCAGTGCCTCGACCCCCTGCAGACGCAGGATGTCATGCGGATCGGCAGGACCGTCGACGATCGACTCGCCCTTGTTGACCACCAGACCGTCGTGCACCAGCACGTGCTTTTCCTTGGGGATCAGGAATTCGTGCGCCACGCCGTCCATGTCGGTGATCACCAGGCGCTGCTTGCCCTTGGTGTCCTTGCCGAACGAAACGGTACCGGTGATCTCGGCAAGCATGCCGGCATCCTTCGGCGAACGCGCCTCGAACAGTTCGGCCACGCGCGGCAGACCGCCGGTGATGTCGCGCGTCTTCGACGTCTCCTGCGGGATGCGCGCGAGCACATCGCCGACCGACACGTCCTGGCCGTCGCGCACGTTGATCACCGCGCCGATCTGGAACGAGTAGATGACCGGCTGCTCGGTGCGGGCGATCTTGATCTCGTTGCCCGCCTCGTCGATCAGCTTGACCTGGGGCCGGACACCCTTGGTCTGGGTGCCCGCGCGGCGCTTGGGATCGATCACTACCAGCGTCGACAGGCCGGTCACCTCGTCGATCTGGCGGGCGACCGTCACCCCCTCTTCCACGTTCTCGAACTTGATGCGCCCGGTGTACTCGGTGATCATCGGACGGGTGTGCGGATCCCAGTTGGCCAGCACCTGACCGGCCTTGGTGGTGTCGCCGTCCTTCGCGGTGAGCGTTGCGCCGTACGGCACCTTGTGCCGCTCGCGCTCGCGGCCGCTCTCGTCGACCACCAGCACCTCTCCCGAACGCGAGATCGCGACCGGTTCGCCACGCGCGTTGGTCACGTAGCGCATCGTGCCGGAGAAACGCACGGTACCCGCCGACTTGGTCTCGATCAGGCTCGCCACGGCGGTACGCGAAGCCGCGCCGCCGATGTGGAAAGTCCGCATCGTCAGCTGCGTGCCCGGCTCGCCGATCGACTGGGCGGCGATCACGCCCACCGCCTCGCCGACGTTGGCGATCTGGCCGCGACCGAGGTCGCGCCCGTAGCACTTGGCGCACAGGCCCCACCGGGTCTCGCAGGTGAGCGGGGTGCGTACCTTCACCTCATCGATGCCCAGCGATTCGATGGTTTCGATCGCCGCCTCGTCGAGCAGCAGGCCCGCAGCGAACAGCGATTGCTGCGTCTCGGGGTGCACGACATCGGCCGCCAGCACACGCCCGAGCACGCGCTCGCCCAGCGACTCGACCACCTCGCCGCCCTCGACCAGCGCACGCATCGCGAAGCCGAGCGAAGTGCCGCAGTCCTGCTCGGTCACCACCAGGTCCTGGGTGACGTCGACCAGCCGTCGGGTCAGGTAGCCGGAGTTCGCGGTCTTGAGCGCGGTGTCCGCCAGACCCTTGCGCGCGCCGTGCGTGGAAATGAAGTACTGCAGGACGTTCAGACCTTCGCGGAAGTTCGCCGTGATCGGCGTCTCGATGATCGAGCCGTCAGGCTTGGCCATCAGGCCGCGCATGCCGGCGAGCTGCCGGATCTGTGCAGCGGAGCCGCGCGCACCGGAGTCGGCCATCATGTAGATGGCGTTGAACGACTCCTGCATCACCGGCTTGCCCTTCTCGATCTTCGGCACCTTGACGCCGTTCTCCTCGACCAGCACCGGCTCGCTGCCGAGCTGCTCCATCATCGCCTTGGCGACCAGATCGCCGGCACGGCCCCAGATGTCGACGACCTTGTTGTAGCGCTCGCCCTGGGTGACCAGGCCCGAGGTGTACTGCGCCTCGATCTCCTGCACCTCCTTCTGCGCCGCGCCGATGAGTTTCTCCTTCTCGCCGGGCACCAGCATGTCGCCTACCGCGATCGACACGCCCGCGCGCGTGGCGAGCGTGAAGCCCGCCTGCATCAGCTTGTCGGCGAAGATCACGGTCTCGCGCAGGCCGCAGCGGCGGAAGGCGCCGTTGATGAGGCGCGAGATTTCCTTCTTCTTGAGCGCCTTGTTGATCGCCGAGAACCCCAGTCCGGGCGGAAGGATCTCGGACAGCAGCGCGCGGCCGACGGTCGTGTCGTAGCGCTTGACCGTCTCGATCTTCTCGCCGTTCTCGCCCAGCGTCACCTCGCGGATGCGGATCTTCACCTTCGCCTGCAGTTCGCACTGACCGGTCTCGTAGGCGCGCTTGCCCTCAGACACGTCGACGAACATCATGCCCTCGCCGCGCGCGCCGATCTTCTCGCGCGTGGCGTAGTACAGACCCAGCACGATGTCCTGCGACGGCACGATGATCGGTTCGCCGTTGGCCGGCGACAGCACGTTGTTCGACGACAGCATCAGCGTGCGCGCTTCCATCTGCCCCTCGAGCGACAGCGGCACGTGCACGGCCATCTGATCCCCGTCGAAGTCGGCGTTGACCGCTGCCCAGACCAGCGGGTGGAGCTGGATCGCCTTGCCTT
>CANGUQ010000290.1 GCA_947456915.1 Betaproteobacteria bacterium | reverse complement strand
GCGCTGGACGCCTTCGAGCGCGGCCCGTGGGGGCAGCGCTTCCCGACGGTCGTCACCGCATGGCGCAGCGCCTGGGACAAGGTGATCCCGTTCTTCGCCTATCCGCCGGCGGTGAGAAAGCTGATCTACACCACCAACGCGATCGAGAGCCTGCACAGCCAGCTGCGCAAGATCATCAAGACCCGCGGGCATTTCCCCAGCGACGATGCGGCCAGCAAGCTGATCTGGCTGGCGCTGCGCAACATCACGGCCGATCATGGGCGCTCGATACGAGAATGGCGCGAGGCGATGAACCAGTTCGCCATCGCGTATGGGGATCGATTTACCGGGAGTGCTGCGTGACAATCGGGGACCGACTTGCCCGCGCCGAGCGGCTTTCGCCGCTCGCCGGTAAAGTCGCTGCGAGCCTCACACACAAAAATTCAGACACGCCCGAGCGAGCACCCGGCAACGCAGCAGACGCCCCCGCAGCAGCTCTTCAACAGACTGCTAGTCGATCTTGAGCTTCTGCGCCCGTATCACCTTGCCCCACAGCTCCAGTTCGCGCAGCACGAAACGGTCGAGTTCTTCCAGCGTGCTCGCCACCGGATCGGCCAACATGCCGCGCAGCCGCTCGTCCATGTCGGGCAGCCGCATGATTCGCAGCGAATAGTACTTTCAAACGCCCCTGCCAGCCCCCACGCGCTGCTGCCTGCAGCCGGCCAGCCTCGCGCCGATGCGCCGCAGGCCGCCATCGGCCCTGGATCGGCTGGCGTGATCAGCGCACGCAGGCTGCTGTGCGGGGCGAGCACTCCGTGATAGCGCGTCAGATGCCGGCGCGGCAGCGGCACCAGCGCCGCCAGCCACGCAATGAAGTCCAGCGGATCGAGCACCACATGCGTGGTGCCGTCGCGCCATGGCACCTTGAACCCGTCGCACACGCGACCCTTTGCGCTCAACGTCAGCCGATCCTGCGCCAGCGGCGACCGGCTCACGTACCGGCACAGCCGCTCGAGCGTCGCGCGCTGGCCCGCCGCAATCCGCCAGCGGCAGGGTTGCGACTCGACGCCGACGCAGGCCGGCGACGTGTTCGTCATCGAGACGCCGGGCGGCGGCGGTTACAGCCACTGAGCCTGTCGCGCGCCCCCACCCTGCCGAGGTACGCCGGCAGCGGCGCGCGTCACCGTCCGTGCTGCAGGCCGCAGGCCGTCGCGCGTCCGACGAGCTGGGGTTGCGTCGTCGGTCACTTCCTGCGGCGGGCGATCCCCAGCAGACCCAGCAGGCCGGTGCCCAGCAGCAGCACGGGTGCCGGCACCGGAATGGCCGTGGTCGAGTTGGCGGTGAAGCTCACGTTCTGCAGCGCCATTCCGTCGAACCAGCCATTACCCTGGACGAAGAACTCGATCGTGTTGAGCCCGCCGATGAAGCCGCTGTTGACGGTGACCTCCGGGCTCAGGTCGTAAGTGGGGATCGGGCTGGTCGGGCTTGCGCCCGGATAGTAGGTGCGCGTGCTCGCGCCGTTCAGGCGGAACTGGGGAATCCAGCTCCCCTGCCATCCGCCTGAGCCAACGCCGTTGCCCGAATCGTCAGCCGCCCACTGGAACCTGAGCACCGCTGTGGCCGGGTCGTAGCCGGTCAGGTCGAAGGTCTGGCGAAACACGAACTGCGTCCACCGGATGTTCCCGAACAGGATCGGCGTGGTCAGGTTCGATCCCGAGACGGTGTTGCCGATCCAGGACAGTGAAGTCAGCGGCTCGCGCAGAACGGCCGTGGAGAATGCCGTCGCGGCGAGAAGAAACTGGGAAGGGAGCGCCTGCGTGTTCGTCGCGTTGACATCGGCGTTGCTGACGTTGGTCGAGACGGACCAGTTCGTCGGGCTCGAGGTCGCGTAGAACACCGGCGCGGCGCTGACGGTACCAGGCAGCAGGGACGCAGTCAGCGCCACTGCAGTGAAGGCGAGCACTCCACCCGGGGTTGTCTTCATCACGGTTCCCTTCGTTCTTCGCGTATCCGGTTCAGATCGGGCGATTCATCGCGGCTCACGCAGCGCAGTTGCGACGGCCGCGGGATCGCGTCAGATGTTTCAGACCTCGAGCCTAGGCGCCCAGGGGCGACAGCGCTGCGTACTTTCTCTCACTCGCACGCGAATACTTCGCGCGGCCGAACGCGCCGCGCTGAGACTCCTCAGCGCGAGGCGGCGACCGCCTGCCCGGTGTCCGGGGCGTGCACCGTCTGCCAGCGCCATCGCGCCGCCATGATGGCGATGCCCGCCTGCACCACCATGACGAGCGTGCCGGTGCCGGTGTCGCTGAAGATCCGCGGCAGCACGAGGCGCAACAGCCATTGCGCGTCGGTGGCGAACAGCAGGGCCGGCAGCAGCGCGTACAGAACGCCGAGGTAGAACAGCGCAGCGGCTTCTGCGCGGCGCGGTGTCCTCGCAAGCGCGAAGAACTGGAAGATCGCTGCGTCACGCAGCACGAACAGCATCAGGGCGAGGGGCAGCAGCCTGCCGGGCCCGGCACTGCCCGTCGCGGTGAACACGGCGGCGAAGCCCATGACCAGCCCTGTGCCGACCGCAATCAGCCACAGCGGGGTCTCCTCCAGCACGCGGCGGACGTTGCCCGCGCGCAGGTGCACCCGCAGCCGTTGC
Organism: Betaproteobacteria bacterium; assembly: GCA_947456915.1. Lineage (GTDB taxonomy): Bacteria > Pseudomonadota > Gammaproteobacteria > Burkholderiales > CAIKXV01 > CAIKXV01. The sequence goes on along the minus strand of CANGUQ010000290.1, from coordinate 2,820 downwards.
CACGCCGCGGCGCCGCCCGGTTCAGCGAGCAGCAGCGCGTAACAGGCGACACCGGAGATGGCCGCCCCGGTGAGCAGCACGCGGAACGCGCCAGCGTGGAGATCCGCCAGGTGCGCCTGCACGAGACCACTGGCCCACGCCGCGGCGAACACGGTGAACGCGGGCAGCGCCCACGGCCGGGTCCGGATTTCCAGCGCGGTGCACATCGAGCGATAGGCACCCAGCACGGCCCACGCCGCGAATGCCGCAGCGCTCGCCAGCGCGAAACCGACGGCACTGTAGGCGGTGCCCCACCACGTCACGGGCGACGCGCCATGGTCGGCAATACCGAGGATGGGCGGCACCCCGAACGACAGCAGCAGGATCAGCAGCAGCGCGTTCGCGCCCCGGTGCGACCCGTGCCTGCGCGCAGCGTAGACGCTGAGGGTGAGCGCCATCGCGTGCATGATCACGGCTGCCAGCACGAGAAACAGCGCCAGCCGGAGGGCAGGCCGACCCGTTATCGCCAGTGAACACACCACGTACACCAGCAGCGCGATCAGTCCGACGTACCAGGCGAATGCAGGCGCGCCGAGCAGCTTGCCCCAGGTCATGGTCCACGGGCCGATGGCAGACATGCGCTGCGTGTCCCAGGTGCGCTCGCGTGCCTCGGCCGACACGCTGGTGCCCGCGAGGTACGTGCCCCACATCAGCACCACGAGGCTGAATCCCCAGATGCTCGCCCGGGCCATGTCCCGCGGCAAGTCCCCGTCGCTGATCTCGGCCACCAGAACCAGCATCAGCGCGATCACCACCGGCGCTGCAATCAGCCGGTGCGGGGAGAACTCCAGCCACAGATTGCGCCTGAATTCCGGATTCATCCGCGCGGCGCCCCCTGTACGGTACGCAGATAGGAGTCGTGCAGATTCTCGTTCTGCTCGGCAAAGACGGCCACCGCTAGCCGGGCCTCGATCAGCGTGCGCAGCACCCGGGCCTGATCGGCGGCATCGCCGGCGATGATCAGCTCGGCGCCGTGCGACGTGCTCTCGATGACCTGTACCCCCTCTACCCCGCCGAGTGCGGCGGCCCAGCCGTCGTGCGCGCCGGCCAGCTGCACCCGCACACGCCTGCCGGCAGGCGGCGCGCCTGCGAGCGCACGATGGTCGATGATCCGACCGTCGCGCAGCACCAGCATGTCGGTGGAATACTCGTCGAGTTCCGCCAGGATGTGCGACGAGACCAGGAGCGTCATGCCCTCGCCGCGCAGTTGCGTGAACAGACTGGCGAGCGCGTGCCGCGCCTCGGGATCGAGACCCGCCGCGGGTTCATCGAGCAGCAGCACCTCCGGCGCATGCACGATGGCCTGCCCGATCGCGACGCGCTGGCGCAGGCCGCGCGAGAGTGCATCGCAGCGCTGGTGCAACCGGTCCGCCAGACCCAGGCGCGCCGCTGTCGTCTCCACCGTGGTCTGCAGCGCGCCGGCCGGGACAGCGCGGGCACTGGCGGCGTGCGACAGACATTGCCGAACGGTGAGCGATTCGTACATCCCGAAGAAGTCCGGGAGGTATCCCATGCGCGCGTGGGCGGCGCGGGGCTCTTCCAGCACATCGATGCCCGCCACCTCGATCGTTCCGGTGAGCGGCCGCTCGAGTCCGGAGAGGCATCGCAGCAGCGTGGTCTTGCCTGCCCCGTTGGGGCCCACCAGCGCGGTCACGCTGCCGCGCCTGACGCCGAAGGACACGTCGTCGAGCGCGCGCGTCCCCGGATAGATGCAGGTGACGTGTCTCGCGATGATCGCGTCCGTCATCAGCACCCTCTCCATTCGGCGGCGATTCCCGTGCGCGCCGAGGGAGCCGCGACGGTCGGCCGCGCGCCCCTGGCGGTCGCGCCTTGCGTGGACGAGCCTTGCACCGCGGGCTCGGCCCGCACGCCTTGTTCAGGGCACACGCTGCGCAGTCTGCCACACGGCGAAACGGCGGGCACGGTCATCGCGGCTGCCCGGCGTGCCCACGCCGCGCGTCCGGTGCATCACGTGGCCGGACTGTGCCCGGCCACGTGATTCATCCGATCACTTCTTCCTGCGCGCGACGGTGAGCAGCCCCACCAGTCCGGTGCCCAGCAGCAGTACCGGGGCGGGCAGCGGGATGGCAGCGATGGCGTTGGCCGTGAACAACACCTCGTTCAGCGCGAACCCGTCGGTCGTGCCGTTACCCTGCACGAAGAAATCGATCGTGTTGAGACCATCGACGAACCCGCTGCTCAGGGTCTGCACCGGACTATAGTTGTAGGTTGGAACACGGGTGGTCGGCGATGCCCCCGGGTAGTAGATCGCCGGCCCGCTGTTGAGCCTGAGTTGTGGAATCCACTGTCCACGGTTAGCTATGATTTCTCCAGAGTCGTCGGCTGCCCAGCGGAACCTGAGGGCTGCCGACGCGGGGTCGTAGCCGGTGAGATCGAAGGTCTGGCGAAACACGAACTGGGTCCAGTTGCCGTTCGATCCGCTGCTGATGTTCGCAATCCACTGCGGCCGCGTCGGGAGGGCGACAGCCTGTGCGAAATCCGACGGCGCCAGCTTGAACGGCGTGATGTCAGCCGTGTTCACGCCGCTCACGTTGGTCGACACGAACCAGTTGCCTGTCGGGGACATGGTGGTCGGGAACGTCAGGAACATCGGTGCCGCATGACCGTCACGGACTCCCGTGGTCGTGCCGAACAGTATCGCCGCCATGCCCAGCGCGCCTATCAGGGTTCGGTTCATCATTGCTCCTCGGTTGATGTCTGGGGGAAGTTCATTCGCTGAGCGCGTCCGTGAGCACTGGAGTCACGCACGCCACCGCAGGT
>CANGUQ010000289.1 GCA_947456915.1 Betaproteobacteria bacterium | reverse complement strand
GTTAGCACGATCGCCGTGCGAACAGTGCTTTCACGAAAAAGGGGTCAGGGTCGATTTCCCCCGCCTGCAGCAGCCATGTTCTTGCAGCAAGCGGAAATCGACCCTGACCCCTTTTTCGTGATCGACTGCCCCGCGCGCCTTGAGCGCGACACGCCCCATCCCGCGCCCGCAACGCCTGCGCAGCAGGTCCACTGCGGCCGCCGATGGCCTCGCAGCGCCTGACCTCTGCCTCACACCGCTTACTGACCCGCCGGTGCGCGCACCGCCAGCCGCGCGATCAGGTCCAGCGAAAAAGGGGTCAGGGTCGATTTCCCCCGTCTGCAGCAGCCATGTTCTTGCAGCAAGCGGAAATCGACCCTGACCCCTTTTTCGCCTTTTTCGATCTCGCCGCGCAACACGGCGGCTCTCCCGGGACCTCGGTCACGTACACGCCATCGATGAAGCTCATGTGGAACTGCACGTTCAGATTCAACGCCGAGCCGAAGCGCGGGATCCGCGTGACCGCAACCGCGTGACCCGCAGCGCGCCGCACTCCCGCACTGGCCAGCAGATGGCCACAGATCGTGCGCCACACCATGCCGAGCACTTCGGAGAGACCTTGCACTCGGAAGACATGCAGATTGAACAGGTCATCAAGCGTCACTTGACGATGCGCAACCCGTCTGGCGCGTTGTGAATCGCGCCGCAATGAAGCCCGAGCGTCAGAGCACCCTGCTGTTCGGCACTTTCTTGAGCGCACGCCAGAGGGTGCTGTTTTCGCCCTCGCCGCAGAACACCGTGGCTGTGCCGGGCAGGTCGAGCCTGTCCAGCAGAGCCTGCTGCGCCCGGGAGACGCGCCCCTGGCTGCGCCAGCGCCACCAGGGCGTGAGGATGAACGCGACCACGAAATGACTCCGGTGCGGCAGGTACTCCACGTCCTTGCGCACCAGCCACACGCCGCGCAGGCCAAGTTGCGCCAGTTGCGCCCGCAGGCGCTCCAGTGCGGCAGGTTCGAGCTGGTGGAAGACGAAGCGGTCTCGCGCCGACACAGCCTCGCGCTCGGCTTCGGCCACCTGCAGCAGTTCCCTCCGCTCCACGTGGCGCGCGCTCCAGAACCGCCGCTTCTCGTCGTCGCGCCGGCGCTCGTAGTGGTCGCGCAGCAGCGCTGCGCCCGAGGCGATGGCGTCCTCGTCCTGCGCGATGGCGCGTTCGACGAGCGGCACCCCCGCATCGTCGCCGGCCTTCAGCAGGCGCAAGCCCACGGCGTAGTTCAGTTCTGCATGGTCGGGATGGTCGGCGAGCAGCCCCTGCAGCTCGGCCAGGGCGACCGCCTCGCCCGCCCCCACCTCCTCGATGAGCCGCGCGCGGCTGATGCGATCCTCCAACGGCAGTGCCAACAACCCCGCGCTACCGGCCTGCTCGAACCCGGCCAGGCGTTCGCGCAGCTGCTGCACTTCTGCGTGGCGCGCATCCCACGCCTCGGCGATGCGCCCCCGCCAGCGCGCGTCGAGTTCCTCCGTGATTGCCTGCAGCGCGGGGCCCAGCAGCAGATCGGCCGACTCGCCGGGCGCCGGGGGGGCCATGCGCGCCTCCTCGCCCAGGGCGCTCAGACGATCGGCCAGCGACGGGTGGGTGTCGTCCACCGAGGTCTTGCGCGCCAGCGCCTCGTCGAGCCAGCGGCGCGTGTCGTCCGGATCCGGCGGGGCTTGCAGGGCGCTGCCCATCTGCTCCAGCGGCGCGAACTGCGGCCGTGCATGGTCGTTCACCTGGCGATAGAGGCCCGGCCAGAAGCGCTCGGCGAGGTAGCTGGCCAGCACGGCGGTGGTGCTCAGCGCGGCGGCGGCCGCCGCTGGCGAGGTGAGGCGCGCGGAATTGGCGTCGGCTTCGTATTCGTCGCCACGCGCCAGGGGAAAGGAGACAGCAGTGAAATAGGGCACGAAACGCGTGTAGAACGGCCGGAACACGATAACGCCCAGAGACTGCGACTCCTCCAGCATGGCCGCCAGCCGTACCCAGCCCAGGCGCAGGCGGTAGATCCAGTTGCCCAGCCGGGCATGGCCGCCGCCCAGATGGCCGATCTCATGGGCCAGCACCGCGGCGAGCTGCTCGCGTGTCAGCGCCTTCATCAGCGGCAGGCCGATGATGAGTGTGTTGCGATGCCAGCCGAACACCCCCAGCCGCGGGGTCTGAACGACAGCCGCGTTCAGCTCGTCCGTGATCAGGACCTGGTGGAAGCGGCCGCGGGCGTGAAGTTCGCGCTGCAGGTGGTCGAGCAGCGCGAACAGCTCCGGCGCCTCGCCCCGGGTGACGGCGCGGCCCTGGGGAGGCGCCAGCCGCACCCACAGGGCACGAAAGATGATCCAGACAAACGCGCACACCACGAACGCGAGCTTGATGCCCAGCAAGGTGGCCTTCATCGCCAGCAGCAGAGCTGCGGCAATCATGAGCAGCCCGAGCACCAGCACGGCGAGAATGTAGCCGAAGCCGGCGAAGGCCAGCGCGATTACCCCTCGCCGGTAGCGGGCGGGATCTCGCGCGTACTCGGCCTCGAGTCGCAGAACGAGTGCTTCGAACTGGTCGTGGTTCATGGGCGGCAGCCTGTGGCTCGGCAGCCTCGACTTGAGGGGGCGTCGAAGTAACGAATGGTACTTTCAAACGTCGCTGCTGCCCCCGCGCACTGCTGCCGTGAGCTCCCGCGCCACGCACCGATGCGCCGCACCGGCACGCATCGTCTCCGGATCCGGGGACCGACGCGGGCGCACTGCGCTCGACGAGCCTCGCGGGCTGCGTGATCAACCGCGCCCCGCCCCTCGCGCGCAACACACTCCATCCCGCGCCCGCAACGCCTGCGCAGCAGGTCCGCTGCGGCCGCCGATGGCCTCGCAGCGCCTGACCTCTGCCTCACACCGCTTACTGACCCGGCGGTGCGCGCGCCGCCAGCCGCGCGATCAGGTCCACCGAAAAAGCGAAAAAGGGGTCAGGGTCGATTTCCGCTTGCTGCGAGAACATGGCTGCTGCAGGCGGGGGAAATCGACCCTGACCCCTTTTTCGACCCCTTTTTCGTGCACGGTGCCGCCGCGCAGCCACGGCGTTCGGCCATCTGCTCTGCCTCCTGCGGCGCGATCACGCAGAGGCGCTCGTGAAGCGCCGCACGCTGCTCGCCACGTTGCGCATAGTACTTTCAAGCGCCCCTGCCAGCCCCCACGCGCTGCTGCCTGCAGCAGGCCAGCCTCGCGCCGATGCGCCGCAGTGCGTATTCCGGCCATGCCGGCAGGCGCTCGCCCTTGCGTCTCATTGCCGTGTCTGCGGGTCGAGCACGGGCGCGATCACCGGGACTCGCGCTTGCGTTTGGGAGGCCTTGCGGCGACATCTCGCCAGATGGCGGGGCTGAACTCAGCGCCCCGCCGGAACGGCGAAGAGCACCGATTCGTTGAGGTACAGGGTGTGGTGATCGAGGTAGAACCGGTACGACAGCCCCAGGCTGTCGAGGAATCTGGGGATCGTGACGAAGTCGCTGGGCCGATGATAGAGGCTCACGGCAAGCGTGGGCCGGTAACGCTGCAGAACGTCGCGCGCGCCCGCCAGGGCGTCGTATTCCGCACCCTCGATATCCATCTTGATGAAGTCGACCTTGCTCACACCGCGTTCGCGGACGAGCTCGTCGATCGAGATGGTCCGGCATTCGCCGTCGGCTCGGAAGCGCGCTGGGTCATCGCTGACCCGGCTCCCCGGACCCCAGTCCACGTACCAGAGGCGCTTGCCCGACGTGCGCCAGAGGGGGTGCTCGACGATGTCGATCACATCCGTCGCGGGACGGTTCCGGGCAACGTTCGTGCGCAGGACCTCGAGGTTGCTCGGGATGAACTCGGCCGCCAGGACCCGGCCCTGGGGCCCCACCCGATGCGCGAAATACAGGCTCGTGTCGCCCCAGCACGCACCGGCGTCAATGACGACATCACCCTCGGACGCGGCCAGATGCACACCGCCTTGCGCGTATTCGTATTGCCGCTGGACCACGACACACGCGAGGCCCGCCGCGGACGCATAGAGCCGCACGGGAATTCCGGCCGACGCGAGGTCCATCAGCGGCAGGCTCATTCCCTCGAACCGGATGGGCAGCGTAGCTTCGGGTTGCACCCATGTCGACGCAAGCGCGATGCCCTGGGCGTAGGCCGGCGTGTTGCGCGGCAGTCGGACGCGGCGGAATCCCAGTGCGCGGTACGCGAAGAGCTTGACCAGCCACTGCCGTGACGGCTCATCGTCAAGACGTGCGTAGAACGCCTCGAGCTCTTCGTAGCGAAGGGCCAAATCGATGGGCCGCACGGGCTGGTCGGCAGGCCGCGGCCCCACCAGATCCTCACGGTGCCTGTCTGCGACATAGGGACCAAGGTGCAATTCGTCGAAGTTGTCTTCCAGCCACAGCGTCTGATCGCGCTCGATCTCCTGCGCCAGGGCATCGACGAACGAGCCGGGTGCGGGACTGCGTGCGGGGACCAGGGATCGCAGCCCGGTCATGGTCGTACGACTCGTGACGCCCAGCACCTGCAGAAAAGAAGCCAGCGCCTGCGCAGCGTCGTGCTCCTGGCCGGGCGTCACGACGAGCGAAAACACGGCCGGTGGACCCGGATCGCGCGCGTGCGCCTCGACGATCGCCAGCAGTGCCGCGCGGTCCTGGTCATCCGCCAGTGCGGCAAAGGCGCGGTCGAGACGAACGTGATCGTTCAACAGAAAGACCACGAACTCGGCGAGTCGTGCCATGTGGCCAGAGTCCATGGCCGTCGATGCTGCAGCCACCCGATCGAGGATGACGGGAACCCTGGCGATCAGAGCGTCTGGCGACGACTGCGCGACCGCGGGCGTCGCCGCAGCCATTGCGAGAAAGAAGCGATACGAGTCGGTGGTTGCCCGACCGGCGCGCAATTCCCCGAGCAGCGCATCCGCCGCCTCGGCCGGGCGGCCCAGCCTGGCGAGCGCCGTGGCACGCGCATATTCGAGATGGGGTAACGGTGTGGCGGAGGATGCCGCGCGATCGAATGCCGCCAGTGCCAGATCCCACGCCTCGGCCTCCAGCAGGAGAATGCCCGCCTCAAGAAGCTGGTTTGCCTGGTGGGCGCTCGCAGGAGTCGACATGACCATCGCAGGGATCCTTTGCTTCGCACGCTGCGCGAACACCGGGCAGGTCGGAGCGGCTTCAGCGCCAGCTTCGCCTTGCCCTGCGGGGGGCGATACCGTGGCGTGAATCCATCTCTCCTCCCGCGAACACGAGAACAGCCTGAACCCATCGATCCGGGCCATGACGAACGCCACGGCAGGCAGTGTACGCGAGAGGCCCGAACGGCGATTCAGTCCTGTCCGTGTCATCGAGGCTGTCGCCGGCTGCGAAAACGCGGCAGGCGACATTCCCGCAGGGGATGCAGAAAGACCTGCTGATGGATCGTGCGCAGCCGCGACAGGTCTCGCCCGCCGCCTGAGGCGGTGTTTCCCCACAGGTCTCATTGCTGAACAGTGCTGACCCTG
>CANGUQ010000288.1 GCA_947456915.1 Betaproteobacteria bacterium | reverse complement strand
TCGACCTGATCGCCGGACGGGTCGAGCTGATGATGGACACGCTGACCGACGGTGCGCCGAACGTGATCGCCGGCAAGGTGCGCGCACTGGGCACCAGCGGCGGCGGGCGCTCGATCGCGCTGCCCGACGTGCCGACGATCGCCGAAAGCGGCGAACTGCCGGGGTTCGAGGTGCCGGTGCTGATCGGATTGCTCGCTCCGGCGGCGACACCGGCGGCGGTGATCGATCGGCTGAACCGCGAGATCGGCACCATCGTGCGCCGCCCGGAGACCCGCGACGCGTGGGGCAGGCTCGGCGCCACTGCGCTCGCGAGCACACCGGCCGAATACGGGCGCATGCTGGAGAACGAGATCGCGCGCTGGAGCAAGGTGATCCGCGACGCGAAGCTGACACTCGATCCCTGAGGGCGATGCGGCCGCCACGCGCTGCGGCGACTGGATGCACCGCGGCGCCATCGGTCGCCAGCGACCGCACCGGCCGGCGTCGGTGCCCGCTGCAGCGGCGGCAGATCCGCCTCACCGTACTCGCGCCGGCGGCTGCACACGTCGGCGGACGGGCCCGGATCGCGCCAGGCGCTGGCACCGCTCATGTCGTGGCACCCGGGCGGAACCGTCCTGGGCAACCTGTCGAAAGCCTCAGACAAGCCCCGGCTCCCGGTTAGAATCCCGCGCTCTCATTTCCTGTGCGTCCGATGAAAACCGCCTACGGCAAGCTGGTCCGCGACTCCCTGGCTGAGCTGGTCGACCCGAAGATCGCGGCGCTGGTCGTGATCGACATCCAGAACGACTTCTGTTCGCCGCAGGGCCTGTTCGCGCAGGCCGGGCGCGACATGTCGCTGGTGGCGGCGAATACGCCGAACATGATCGGCTTCGTGCGAGCCGCGCAGCGCGCAGGCATCCTCACCGTGTTCGTCCGCCAGAACACGCTGCCGGGCGGGCTGTCCGACTCGCCCGCGTGGCTGCGACTCAAGCTGCGCGATGGCAAGTCGCCCGAGTACGGCACGCCGGGCACCTGGGGCTGGCAGCTGTGTGACGGGCTCGAAGTGCGCGCGCAGGACATCGTCATCGACAAGTTCCGTCCGGACGCCTTCGTGCGCACCGAACTCGACCTGGTGCTGCGCGCGAACGGCATCGAGACGACGGTGATCATCGGCGCGAATACGGAGGGCTGCGTCGAATCGACGGTGCGCTCGGCCTGCCACCACGACTACTATACGGTGATCGTCGAGGACTGCGTGGCGAGCAGCCTGCCGCGCTTTCACGAGACCTCGCTCGCGCTGATGAGGAACCGCTTCGTCGTGCGTCCCGCACGCGAGATTCTCGAACACTGGCCCGAACGCCACTGAGACCTCGCGCCTGCACGGCGGGCACCGGACAGCGGACGCCCCCCGCCATCCGCCTGACGAATGTAACAGGGGCCTGGCCCCTTTTTCCTGTTGATTCCTGCATGCGGCGCCGCGCGGTCCCGGGCGCTGCGTTCGATCCGTGTCCACTGCTCGAGGAGACCCGACGATGTCCCACGCCTCAGCCGCCCGCACGCCGCGGGCCCGTACGCGCGCCCCTGCGCGGCTGCCGCTCGCCGCTGTCCTGTGCACGCTGAGCGCCGCCACACCCGCCGTGGCGGACACGGTCAGGGGCAAGAGCGATTTTCCCAATCGTCCGCTGCGCTTCGTGGTGCCGTTCGCGCCGGGCGGCAGCAACGACATCTTCGCGCGCGTGATCGGGCAACGTCTGACCGAGCAGGTCGGGCAGACGGTGGTGATCGACAACCGGCCGGGCGCGGGCGGCCTGATCGGCGCCGAGATCGTCGCCAAGGCGCCGCCCGACGGCTACAACCTGCTGATCCACTCGGCCTCGTTCACCACCAGCGTCGCGATCCAGCCGAAGATCGGCTTCGATCCGATCAGGGATCTGCAGCCAGTCACCCAGATCGCCGCCAGCACACTGGTGATGGGTGTCAACGCAGCCTCGCCGGCGAAGACGATGGGCGAGCTGATCGCGCTCGCGCGGGCGAAACCGGGCAGTCTGAACTTCGGCTCGGCCGGCACCGGTACGGTCGGCCACATGGGCACCGAAGTGCTCAACCGGCTGGCGAAGATCGAGGCCGTGCACGTGCCGTTCAAGGGCCTGTCGCCGGCAGTGGCCGCGCTGATGGGGGGGCAGCTGCAGCTGGTGCTGGGCGACATCCCGACGATGCTGCCGCAGGTGAAGGCGGGCAAGCTGCGTCTGCTCGGCGTGTCGGCGGGCAAACGCTCGCCGTTCCTGCCCGACGTGCCGGCGATCAACGAGACGGTCCCCGGCTACGTGGCCCATCACTGGTGGGGGCTGTTCGTGCCCGGCGGCACGGTTCGGCCGGTGGTGATGCGGCTGAACGAGGAGGTGGCGAAGGTGCTGCGCTCGCAGGAGATGCGCGAGCGCTTCGACGCCGAGGGCGCGGTGGCCGCGCCGAGCAGTCCGGAGGAATTCGGCACGTTCGTGCGCGGCGAGATCGACTTCTGGCGCAAGGTCGTCAAGGAAGGCGGCTTCAAGCCGGATTGAGCGCAGCCGCGCAGCGCCTCCGGGCAGCCGCGCGTGCCGATCCGCTGCTCCCCCATGCCCGCCTCCTGATCTGCCGCTCCCTCTCCTGCACACTGCGCGCGCTCCGATGATGACTGCCCCCACGAACGAGATCGCCCCCGACGATCCGCGGCTCGATCGCTTCGACTGGTCGGCGATCGGCGATCGGCCGCCGCTGCGCTGGCCCGGCGGTGCTCGCCTCGCGCTGTGGGTGGTGCCCAACATCGAACACTACGAATACCTGCCGGCGCAGGTCGGCGTGCGCGATCCGTGGCCGCGCATGCCGCACCCGGACGTGCTCGGCTACGGTCTGCGCGACTACGGCAACCGCGCCGGCGTGTGGCGAATGATGGAGGTGTTCGACCAGCACCGCATCCGCTGCACGGTGTCGCTGTCGATGTCGGTGCTGGAGATGTACCCGGAGATCGCTGCCGCGATGCAGGCGCGCGACTGGGAGTACATGTCGCACGGGCTGTACAACACGCGCTACCACTGGAACTACCCGATCGAGGCCGAGCGCGCCGCGATCGCGCACTGCCAGCAGATCCACCTGCGCATGACCGGCAGGCCGCTGGCAGGCTGGTTCTCGCCGGCGGCCTCGTTCACGCTGAACACGCCGGATCTGATCGCAGAGGCGGGCCTGCGCTACTACTGCGACCTGTATCACGACGATCAGCCCTGCCGCCTGCGCGTGCGCTCCGGCAGCCTGATCTCGATTCCGTACACGATGGAAGTCAACGACGCGATCTGCTGGCGCCGCGGCGAGGAGGGCGATGACTTCGAGCGGCTGATCCGCGACGAGTTCGACACGCTCTACGCCGAAGGTGCGGCGAGCGGACGGGTGATGTGCATCGCGGTGCACCCGTTCATCATGGGTCAGCCGCAGCGCATCCGCCACCTCGATCGCGCCCTCGCCTACGTGCTCGGACACCCGGACGTGTGGGTGGCCACCGGCGACGAGATCGCGCGCGCCTGGCTGGATGCGCAACCGCAGGCGGGCTGAGCCGCGGGGCACGTTCCCGCCCCCGCAGCATGCGCCCGCGTCGGCGCGGCGCAGATCGTCCCGGGCCCGCACGCTGCGCGCCCCGCGGCTGCGCCTAGACCAGCGCCGGCTGCTGCGCGTTGAAGGCGTCGACGATGGCAGACGGTGAGGTCCACCAGGTGCGGTCGCGCACGGTTTCCCCGGTGACTGCAGCCAGCGTCTCGCGCAGGTAGCGGATGCGGCTCGACATGCCGGAGAGCCACGGGTGGATGTGCAGGCCGAACACGCGGCCGCTGACGGCGTCGCCGCGCACTGCCTCGGCGTGCAGGGTGCGCAGGGCCTCCCCGACGATGCCGGCGAAGCGCGGCGGCGCCAGGTGGCGCAGCCACTGCGCCTGCACGTCGTCCCACTCCGACTGGTTGGGCAGCGACACGATGGACGGCTGCGTGGTCAGCCGGCAGGGCTGGTCATCGTTCGGCCAGTCGAGCAGGTAGTCCAGTCCGGCCTCGGCGACGAGTTGCGGCGTGCGCGTCGACTCGCCGTAGTCCTGTCCCAGCCAGCCGCGCGGGCGCATGCCGCAGGCGCGTTCGATCGCGGCGATCGAGGCGGCGATCGCCGCGCGCTCTTCATCCACGGTCATGCGCGAGCTGATCATGCGCGTCGCGGCGATGCCGTGCGCGATGAACTCGCAGCCGCGCGCCGCAAGCGAGCGCGCGAGCCCGGGCAGCCGTTCGACCGCCATCGCGTTCGCGGCGATCGCCGGAACGATCCCGGCGCCAGCCAGCGCATCGAGCACCCGGAAGATGCCGATGCGGTTGCCGTACTCGCGCTGTGTCCAGCTGCGGTAATCGGGGAAGTAGCTGCCGAACTCGCCGACGAAGCGCGGATCGCGCAGGCTGTCCGGGGGCGGCGCGAGTTCCCAGTGCTCCAGATACACCACCGCGAATGCCGCGACCCGCGCGCCGCCGGGCCACGCGAGCGGCCGGCGCGCGGGCAGCGCGCTGTAACGGTAGTGCGAGTGGTCCATCCTCGCCCTCAGCGCAGACGCTGCGCCTGCCACTGCGCCGGCGCGGTGATCGGCTGGCCGTCGTACACGGCGCTGCCGGACACGCTGTCGCCCTTCACCACGCCGTCGAACTCGTGCCGCAGGCGCACCTCGTCGCCGACCGGCTCGAGCGCGAAGCGCAGGCGTTCGCCGTCGATGCGCAGCCCCATCACGTCGACGCCCCGTCCGTCGATCGTGGCCTTGCCCTTGAGCACCTGATAGGTCTGCGTCACCGCGAGCTCGACGCGACCGCCGCCCTGCGCCTTCGGCAGCTCGAAGGTCCAGCGTCCGGCCACCGGCGCCGGCACCGTCCACAGCATCAGCGTGCTGTGCTTGTCGCGCCCGACCGGCTTGTTGGGCACGAACATCCGGATCGAGAAGTCGGGCCGCCACTCCGGCAGCATCGCGTAGTCGTGCGACACGATGCGCGTGCCCGGCGCGAGACCGGCGAGCTTGGGCGTGAGCAGCTGCATCACCTTGGGCAGCAGGTAGACAGTGATCACGCTCGCCTGCGAGAAGTCGGACTCGAACAGATCCTGGCTGAGAAACCTCGCTCGATCGCCGATGCCGAGTTTCCTCGCCGCGTCCTGGCTGCGCTGGATCAGTCGCGGGTCGATCTCGATACCGTGCCCGCGCGCGCCGAACTTGCCCACGGCAGTGAGGACGATGCGCCCGTCGCCCGAACCGATGTCGATCACGTAGTCCTTGCTGGTCACCCCGGCGAGCTGCAGCATGCGATCGACCACTTCCTGCGGCGTGGGCACATAGGGCGTGTCGGTGTCCTCGTCGATGATCTCCGGCAGCGGCGACGGCGGCGCGGTCATCGCCGCCTGCGGCTGGGCGAACGCGCCGGGCGCCGCGACGACGGCCCACAACAGCGCGGCCGGGACGACGCTGCGGGCGAACCGGCGCCGC
>CANGUQ010000287.1 GCA_947456915.1 Betaproteobacteria bacterium | reverse complement strand
CGGCGGCGGGTTCGGACGCAACATCGGCGGCCTGATCGCGGGTGCGGTGGGCGCCGTCACGGCTACCCCGCCGCCGCCCGGCTGCCCGAACTGAGTCGCAGGCATCGGACGCGGTTCATCCGGAAGGAGGAGCCGTTTTCCAGGAGCCCGGGGTCCGGGATTCCCGGAGCATGTCCATCAGGTTCCTCCACGACCAGCAAGAACGGGCCTCGAGGGCCCGTTGCTTCGTGAATATCGTGGCGGAGAGGGTGGGATTCGAACCCACGGTAGACTTGCGCCTACGCCTGATTTCGAGTCAGGTACATTCGACCACTCTGCCACCTCTCCGAGGGGCCGGATTTTACACACAACCGCTCGGCTGCACACCCCTCGCTGCAGGTTGCCGGAGGTCGGCACGGGCGCGCGGGCGTGCGAAAGTTCGCTCCGGGCCGTGACGCAGCGCGCAATGGCCCGCCCGGGGCGCTTGGCAAAATCGGTCGCGCCGGAAGTCCGGGAAAGGCCGATGCTGCTGTCGTTGTGGTCGACGAAATCGAGGATCGGGAGGTCTCTGGCCGCCTCGCTGCTGTTCGCCCTCGCCGCGGCACTCGCCGGCTGCATGCCGGCCGATCAGCCCGATGCGGTGAAGCCGCCGGGCCCCGGCGGCGAGCTGGTGGTGCTCGCGCACGCGCGCTCGACCACGTTCTTCCAGTATCCGGAGGGCGGCTGCGCCGGCATCGAGTACGAACTCGCGCGCCGCTTCGCCGGCGAGCACGGCTACCGGCTGCGCTTCATCGTGCTGCCGCAGTTCTCCGAGGTGCTGCCAGCGCTTGCCAGCCGCCGCGGGCACCTGGCGACGGCCGGCATCACGATGACGCCCGAACTGGCGGCGCAGTTCGCCTTCGCGCCGGCGTGTCAGGAGGTCTCCCTCGAGGTCATCTGAGCGCCGGCCCTGCATCCACTGCGACTCGAGTGCCGTCAGTTCGAAGCGAACTTCTCGCTTGAGAACGCAGCGATGTCATGGCGCTCTCCCAGCAGTCGGACCACATCCAGGTGGTCCCCGCGCTCGACCCAGCACCACAGCAACGGGAACTTCGCCACGCGCTTGGGGCGAAGCTCTGTCCGCGAGGCTCTTCGCGCCCGGCGCCCCGCCGCCGAAGATCCCATGGCCGATCCCCGCCGAGGCGACGCTCATGTGCTGGGACAACCGGCGCTACGTCCTGCTCGCCGGCGACGCCGCCGGTGTCGTCGCCCCCGCCTCGGGCGAAGGCATCTCCTGCGCGATGGTCGGCGGACGCTTCGCCGGCGAAGCCTTCAGCCGACTCCAATCCGAGCCTTGAACCGGGTCGTCGCGCAGAGCTCGAAGTCCGTGCTGCGCGGCGGTGAGACAGTGACCGAGTTCGTTGAGGCCTCCGTGCGTGGTGCCGTAAACTTCTGATGCCTGCAGTCCGGGTTTCATCAGCGCGGTCAGGCCGCGTCGGAAGACTGTCTCGCAACGGGCCATTCGGTGCCCGCCAAAGAGGTTCTCGACAAGCTGCAAGCCAAGCTGGACGCAAGGCGTAAACAGTTCGGCAGATGAGCTTCGAAGTTCGCTTCAGTGCCGCAGCCGAACAAGACCTGGAACGCCTCTTCTACTTCCTGCTCGAACGCGCTCGGTCTGTCGCGGATCTCGATCTCGCTGAAGCTGCGATCCTCGCCATCCGCTCAGCGGCCCAAATGAAGCTGGCACTCGCGCTGTTGCGCTTTCGTATGGCGGCTGCGAGTCCGACTCGGCGGGAACTCGTGAGCCCGTTCGGCACGACGGGCTATGTTGTCTTGCCTCGCGGCATTCGCCGCGTCGATCGGGATTCCCCAAGCTGCTCGAAAGGGTGCCAGATACATCGGGCGGTCCGGCCTCGCGCTGCGGACCGCGCCGGCGGCCCGCTGAACATTACGGTACCGGTGACGCCCTGGGCGACCCGCATCGCCGCCTGCCGACAGTAGTCCCCGCAGGGAGGGGAATTGTCTGTCGGTGGCTCCAGCAACGCTGCCATTCTTGCGCGCCGCGTGTCCAGTCATCATCAACCTGTCGAGCGGGCGGCGCGAGGCGTCCGGAGCGGCTGAATCACGATCCAGTCCTTGCGGTGCAGGGCCGTATGGGCCCGGGCCGTTGCGTGGCCGGTATTGTGATCGATCGAGGATTGCCGATGTCCGGTGGATCCGCAGCGCGAGTGCGTCGCCTCGCCCCGCGCTTGGGGCGAGCGCAAGCAAGGGGCCGCGAGAGCGCTCCGGGAGCGTGGGCGACCTGCCGGTTTCGTCCATGATTTCGCCCGGGATTGTAAGATCTCGCCCGCCGGGCGCGGGCGTCCTTCGCGTTCGGTGCGGGATGCGCCCGATACCCGGGTCCGGCACGGCGGTGCAGACGGCGGCGCCAGGGACCCGGCACCGCGGCGCTCGGTGCACGCAGCGCCGGGTAACCCGCTGGTATTCCCCTTCTGGAGTCGGCCCATGTCGAGATCGCGTCGCAGAACCGGCCAACCGGCTCATCGGCGCCTCTCAGCCTGCGCGACCGGCGTGCGCGCCGCGTTACGGGAGTCGGTGCGGTCGCGTGGCGCGGCCTCCGTGCTACCGAGGCAGTTCGAGGTGTGCCTGAAGTGAATTCCGCCGGGAACGATGTGCTCGGCATGGATACGCCGCACCGGTCGGGTACCTACGCGGGTGCAATCCTGCGCTATCTGCTGGTCGCCGGACTGGCACTGCTCGCGTTTGTCGTGCTGCTGGAGCCCGACGTGGGTTTTGTCGCGCCCCCGGCTGCGCGACTGCTGTTCTGGGCGCTGCAGATTGCGGCCGGATTGCTGATCCTGCAGTCGATGCTCTACCTGCTTTCCCGACTCCTCGGTGCCAGTCGCATGCCGAGCTGGGCCCTCGTGCTGTTATCCGCGATTCTGGGCGCAGCCGTGCTTGCCCCCGTCTACTGGCTGATCGGGGAGGGGTTGATGGAGGGGCTGCTTGGTTATCCACGCCAGCTGGACGAGATAAGCATCGACTACGACGGCCCGTTGGTCGGGCGCCTGCTTCTGGAGGAGTACGTCGACATCGTCGGTCCGGTGACGGCGGCGTGGGCACTTATCTGCCTGCCCCGGCTGAACCGGCTGGTACCGCCGTTGCTGCACCCGAACGATCGGGAGCCGGTCGTCGTGCCGCGGCATGCCACCCTCGCTCCCGAGGTGGTGGACGCCGCGCCGCACGGCGGGGGCTCCGAGCCTGAGCCTCAGGTGCAGGCGGCTCCCCCCGTCGACGCGGGCTGCGTGCAGCCTACGTCAGCCACCGAATATCCTGAACCGGCAGCAGGCGAGGCGCCGGACGTGGCGGAGGCCGCCCGCCCGAAGTGGTCTCATCGCCTCCCGTCCGAACTGGGCGATGATGTGATCGCGGTCGCCTCCGAACTCCAGTACCTGCGTGTGTGGACGCCGCGGGGATGTGCATTGATCCTTGGTGCCCTGGCGGATGTCGAAGCCGAAAGCGGACCGGAAGGCCTGCGCGTCCACCGGTCCTGGTGGATAGGCTGCAGGCACGTGATCAGCGTGCGACGTACGGCCTCCGGCGCGGTATGCGTGATGAGCGACGGCCGCCAGGTCCCGGTCAGCCGTCGCCGCCGCGCCGAAGTGCTCGCCCGGTTCGGCGATGGCGCGCAGTACGTCGCCTCCCGGACGTCAGAAGCTGTACCGAACGCCGACCTGCACTGAGAACGGGTTGTAGTGCAGGGACCGGGCGCTGCCCCCGCTGTTTCCGGACTCGTTGTCAAGCTGGACGGACCCCACGCGAAGCCACCGCGCATCCGCGGTCAGGCGCCAGTTCTGGGTGATGGCGTACTCGACTCCCGCAATCAGCTGGACCGCAGCCTTGGTGCTGGCCGAGTAGCTTCGCTCGACTCCGCCGGACGCCGGCTTGATGTCGACGTCGATCTCCTGCACCCAGCCGATCCCGGCTCCTACGTAGGGCGTCCACGGGCTGGCCGAAATGAAGCGGCGCAACCCGTTGATCAGCAGGATGTTTGACGCGAAATCGCCATCCCGGGCGAGCGTGGCGCCTCCCTGGCGCAGCGAACTGAGCTTGTGGCTGCGGTAGTTCCACTCCACCTCGGCTGCCCAGCCATTGCCGTAGCGGTAGCCGATGTCGCCGCCCAGGCCTCGGCCACTGCTGAACTCGGCGGTGAGGCCGCTGCCGGCACCCAGGGCGCCCGACTCGGTGAAGGTCGATGAGCCGATGCGGCTGACCTGCGCGTACCCGGTGACGTAGAAGCCCTTGGGCTCCGTCTGGGCAAGCACGGCGGCCGGAAGCAGCCCCATCACGAGAGGGGCAACGTAGCGGAAGGGGACACGTTGGAACATGGTCGAGACCTCGATAGGTTGGAAGAACGCTGTCCACGCGCGTGGCAGCCACCGTAGGATCAGGATCGCCTTCAAGAGGTTCAAGCGCGGTTGCACCAGCGGTCGGTTGCTTGAATTACCGGTTCGAGACTCACGCTCGCGCACTGCTGCGCCATGAACGAGCGGCTGCGTGGGAGACTCTGCGGTCCCGCTCACGACGTACAGGGCACGACTTCCCGCCTGAACGGGGCGATGCAGGCGTGCCCGTTCGTTGTCCGCGCCTGCTGTGCGCGCCAACCGCCGGGCGCAGCGCAAGGGGCGCACCCCCGACGCTGCCGCCATGCATACCCGCGAGCGCGCGCTTTAACCGATCCGGCCGGCGCGGCGAATTGCCTGGGGAGGGTTGCCCCTGGCGCCCATTCCCGGTCGGGAGGGTCAGTGCGAAGCCGGTCGTTCACCGCCGTGCGGTCCGTCCCGCTTCGCGTATCGCTCACCGAGTCGCGGGTGGTCGCAGCTGTCGAAGGGCTGGCCAAGCTCGCCGAGAGCCGGGAACCGGAGACCGGCGACCACCTCGTCCGGACGAGCCTCTACGCGACGCTGATCGCCGAGGAGAGGGGCGCGAGGGGCGTGAGGGGCGTGAGGGGCGTGAGGGGCGCGAGGGGCGCGAGGGGCGCGAGGCGGGCCGGCTGGGACCGCGGGAGGCCGAGATCATTCGCTGCTTCGCGCCGATGCACGACATCGGCAAGGTCGGGGTCGAGGACGCCATCCTGCTCAAACCCGGTCGCCTTGACACGCTGCGCCCAGCGCAGCGCGACATGGCGCGGTAACCCGCACGGCTGCGCGCTGCGCGTCGTGCCCTCGGTGATGCCGCGGCGTCAAATGCGTGCGATCACCGCGGGGTCCTCGATGCTCGCCGCGATCTTCAGCCGCGCTCCGCACCGCGCACAGCGCTCGATCTCGATGCCGAATACCCGCTTCAGACGCTGCGCCCAGCGCAGCGCCACATGGCGCGGCAGCGCCTGATCGTTCGGACTGCACGGACCGCTCGGACTGTTCGGCGCCCTGCTCGCTGCTGGCTGTGCGCGGGCTCCCCCTGCTCCCCCTGCCGCGACCAGCCGGCGTGATCAGCGCACGCAGGCCGCTGTTCGGAGCGAGCACGCCGTGATAGCGCGTCAGATGCCGGCGCGGCGGCGGCACCAGCG
>CANGUQ010000286.1 GCA_947456915.1 Betaproteobacteria bacterium | reverse complement strand
TGCGGGGCGACAGGTGGGCACGCAGCGGTGCCTGATGGGTGTCGTTCATCGTTGTTTCTCCGCGTTCGTCAATGGCAAGAGTGCCGGATGGTATGGCAGCGCGTCGTGGGCAAGCCAGAGGCAACTTCCGCAAGGTCAGGGCACGGACGTCCGGTGCCGATTCCGCAGCGGAGAGCGCCGCGAAGGAAGCAAACGCCGTACCCGGCAACCGTGTGCGCACTGCAGGTGCGGCGCGCGATTGCGTGCGCTCCACCGTCGACCGCCAACAGCACGCGCCGGATGCGCGCGCGACCGGTCACCGGCGCGCGCCTGCATTCGTTGCGTACAGCCAGCGCGCACACCCGACAGGCTCACCCGCCGTCGCTCGCCGTGTCGCCCGGTGTCGCTGCCGCGGAGGCAGGCTGCGCGGCGGCCTGCGCGGTGACTCGCCGGATGTCCTCGCGCCGCGCGAGCCACCAGCCGTAGCCGCGTGGCAGCAGATCGAGATGGTCGGGCGCGCCGAGCGCCTGCGCCGCGTGCGCCGGCCAGTGCGGGTTCCACAGCAGTTCGCGCGCCAGACCGATCAGGTCTGCCTGTCCGCGCTGGAGGATCTCCTCGGCGTGTGCCGGCTCGGTGATCAGGCCGACGGCCAGCGTGTGCAGTCCCGGCACCTCGCAGCGCACGCGTTCGGCGTACGGCACGTGATAGCCGGGCACGCGCGCAACCGGCGCGGCGGTGCCCGGGCCGTGAATGCCGCCGGAGGAGGTGGTCACCACGTCCACGCCGCGCTCGTACGCGGCACGCGCGAGGGCAACCGTGTCGTCCATCGTCCACCGGCCGTTGCTGCCATCGACGGCAGACACGCGCAGGAACAGCGGCAACTCGTCGGGCCACACCGCACGCACGGCCTCGATCACTTCGAGCGTGAGGCGCATGCGCCCGGCGAGGTCGCCGCCGTAGCCGTCGCGCCGCTGATTGGCGATCGGCGACAGGAACTGGTGCAGCAGGTAACCGTGCGCGGAGTGCACTTCGAGGATGCGATATCCGGCCTGCAGTGCGCGCTGGGCGGCCTCCCGCCAGTGACCGATCAGCGTCTCGATCTCGCGCGTGGAGAGCGAGTGCGGCGTCTGCGCCTGCGGCGAATCGGGCAGCGCGCTCGACGACACGATCGGCCACGGCGGCTCGCCGGCGAGCGCATCCTCGGGCGACAGCGGCCGGTAGCGCTGCCACGGCGGGCTGATCGCGCCCTTGCGGCCGGAGTGGCCGATCTGTATCGCCGCAATCGCGCCGTGCGCACTGAGGAACTCGGTGAGGCGGCGATAGGCCGGAATGTGCCGGTCGTCGTAGATCCCGGCGCAGTGCCAGGTCTTGCGCCCGCGCTCCTCGATCGCCGTCTCTTCCGAGAACACGATGGCCGCCCCGCCGAGCGCGAACTGGCCCAGATGCACGAGGTGGAAGTCGGTCGGGCCCCCCTCGGTGGAGGCGTACTGGCACATCGGCGAGACGACCACGCGGTTGCGGGCGGTGAGCGAGCGCAGGCGCATCGGGCTGAACAGCAGCGGCGGGTCGCTGTGCGTGGCGCGAGCGTCGGTCGGGCGGTCAGGAGCGTTCATGTCGAGAGTGTGTTCCGTCTGGCCGGGTGGCGGGCTGGATCCCGGTGGTGCAGGCAGGCCGGCGTGCTCACAGCCCGGGGCCGGTGGCGGTCTGCGGCGCGTCGCGCACGACGACGCCGTCGCGCAGTTCGATCACCCGATCGCAGCGCGCGGCGAGCCGCGGGTCGTGGGTGACGATCAGGAATGCGCAGCCGCGCTCGCGGTTGAACCGACGCAGCAGCGCGAACGCCTCGTCGGCGCTGTGTGTGTCGAGATTGCCGGTGGGTTCGTCCGCGAGCACCAGATCGGGCGCGAGTGCGAGCGCACGCGCGATCGCCACGCGCTGCTGCATGCCGCCGGAGAGCTCGGTGGGCTTCTTTTCCGTCGCCGCCTCGAGGCCGACCGCGGCGAGCAGCGCCATCGCGTTCGCGCGCGCGGCGGCCGAGAAGCTGCCGTCGCGCAGCAGCCCGGGCAGCATCACGTTCTCCAGCGCGCTGAACGCAGGCAGCAGGTGATGGAACTGGAACACGAAGCCCAGCGTCTGCAGCCGTGCCCGGGTGCGCGTGTCGTCGTCGGCCTCGCCGATCGCCACGCCCTTGAGCAGGAACTCGCCGGCGCTGGGCCGGTCGAGCAGGCCGATCAGGTTGAGCAGCGTACTCTTGCCCGATCCGGACGGGCCGATCAGGCAGGCGAACTCGCCGGGGCACACCTGGAGGTCGATGCCGTGCAGCACTTCGGTTTCGTTGGGCAGACCCTCGTTGAAGCGCTTGCGGATACCGCGCAGTGCGATCACCGGCTGCGTACGTGCGGCGCCGGCGGCAGGTGGCTGTGCTGCATCCGGGCGGACGGCCCCGGCGAGTCGTGCATCGCGGCTGTCACTCACAGCCGGATCGCCTGCGCCGGGTCGAGGCGCGCGGCGCGGCGTGCCGGCAGTGCTGCTGCCGCCACGCCCAGCGCCATCGCGCCGAGCGTGGAGTACACGTACAGCCCGAGGTCGAACCGCGCCTGGAACAGCCGCGTGCCGTCGGCCGACTCGAGCACCGCGCTCATCACGGTGGCCAGCCCGTAGCCCAGCGTGCAGCCGGCGATTGCGCCCAGCAGGCCGATCAGTGCGCCCTGCAGCAGGAACACGCGCAGCATGCGCGCGCGGGTGGCGCCCATTGCGCGCAGGATGCCGATCTCGCGCGTCTTCTGCACCACGGCCACCATCAGCACGCTCGCCACGCCGATCGCCACCACCAGCGCGAAGGTGACGCGGATCATGCGCGTCATCAGCGTCTGGTTGGCGAGCGCCACCATCAGCTGCTTGTTGGTGGTGATCCAGCTCTCCACCTTGTGCGGCACGCTGCCGCCGATGCGTTCGGCGATCTCGCGCGCGGCCCACAGGTCATCGACGGTGATCTCGATGCTGGTGACACCGCCGGGCAGCGCGTGCAGCGCCTGCGCGGTGGGCAGCCCGACGTAGGCGTAGAGCTGGTTCAGATTCTTCGCGCCCAGATCGAAGATGCCGCGCACGCGATAGGTGTCACCGCTCGAGGCGGGCGTGGACAGGCGCACCGGATCGCCGATCTCCACGCCGAGGTCCTCGGCCAGATCGCGCCCGAGCAGCACGTCTCCGGGGTCGACCTGCAGCGCGCCCGCGATCAGCTTCTCGTCCAGCCGGGTCACGGCGGCGTAGGGCTCGGCCACGATGCCGACGATCGTCAGCGACTTGTTCGAATCGCCGCGGGTGACGATACCGGGGCCGGCCACCAGCGGCGAGATCGCACGCACCTCGGGCACGGTACGCAGCGTCGTCATCACCGCCTGCCACTGATCGACCGAGCGCAGGCGCTGCCCGCGCGGCTGGACGTCCGCCAGCACGCGTGTCTCCTGCCCGGTCGTTCCGTTCCGGGCGTTCCCGGGCTGCGCGGGCGCATCGCCGCGCAGCGGTCGCGCCACCTCGTCGAGCGGCTTCACCGTGATGTGCGGCTGCACCCCGAGCGTGCGCCGGACGATGTCGCGCTGCAGCTCGCCGAGAAAGCCGGTGATGAACACGATGAACGCGATGCCGAGCGCCGCCCCGGCGATGATCAGCAGCGTCTGTACGCCGCCCTCGCGCAGGAAGCGCCACGCGACGGTCCACTCGAAGCGCATCAGCGCGCGTGCACCCGCGTGCCGTCGGGCAGCGCCGGTCCGGTCAGCACCCGCTCGCCGGCGGCGAGCCCCGACAGGATCTCGACGCGGCCGGCGGTGCGGATGCCCAGCGTGACCGGCACCGACTCGACGCGACCGTCGACCACCCGCTGCATCGTCGTTCGACTGTCTGTCTCGCGCACCGCTGCTGCGGGTGCGGTCAGTGCGCGCGCCTTGCGTGCGACTTCGATGTCGATCGACACCGTCATGTCCGCGCGCAGGTACTCGGGAGGCTGTGCGATGCGAAAGCGCGCCTCGACCGAACCGCGCGCGGTGTCGATGCCCGGGCTCACGTAGTAGAGCTGCGCCTCGAAGCGCTGGTCGGGAAACGCGTCGCTGGAGGCGATCGCGCGCGAACCTTCGCGCAGGTACGGCAGGTTCTTCTCGTCGATCTGCGCGGTGAGCCGGGTCTCGCCGCTGGAGGCGAGCACGAGCAGGCGCCGGGTGGAGGTGACGATGTCGCCAGGCTCGACGGTGCGCACGAGCACCGTGCCCGCCACCGAAGCCCGGATCACCGACTGTGCGAGTCGCGCCTGCGCCAGTTCGCGCGCAGCCACCGCCTCGGCGAGCCGCACCTCGGCCTCGCGCGCGCCGACGCCGCTGGCCGACTGCGCCTTGCGCTGCGTGCGTGCTGTCGTGGCCTGGCTGCGTGCCACTGCCAGCTGGCGCTCGGCGTCATCCAGACGCGCGTCGCTGATGAAGCCCTGATCGCGCAGCGCACGCTGGCGCTGGTAGTCGCTCTCGGCGAACTTCAGCTGCGCCTCGGCCTGCGCGACCGAGTCGGCCGCCTGCGGCAGCGACAGTTCGCCCACGGCGGCGAGGCGGGTGCGCGCGGTGGCTTCGGCGGCGAGCGCCTGCGCGAGGCTCGCCTTCAGCTCGTCGGTCTCGAGCTGGATCAGCGGCTGCCCGGGCTGCACGCGATCGCCCTCGGTCACCAGCACGCGGCTGACCCGGCCGGTGACGACCGAGCCGATCTCCACCCGGTTCGGCGCCTGCACGCGCCCGCTCACCACGATTGCGTGCGCGATCGGCGTGTCCTCGACCAGCGCGGTGTCCACGGCGGCGCCGCGCCACTGCTGCCAGCCGACCGCGGCGGCCGTCGACAGCAGCGCGAGCAGCAGCAGGATCAGTGACCGCTTCATCGCCGTGGCCCCTGCCCGCGCTCAGAGCAGGCGCGACAGGTCGCGCGCACCCAGCCCGGGCGCGTGGCCCTGCCAGTCGCGGGCGATCGTGAGCACCTTGAACAGCTCGCCCATCTCCGCCGGCGAGAGCAGCCGCTGCACTGCCGCCGCCTGCGGCAGGTAGCGAGCGGGTTGGTCGGCCGGCACGCGCGCGAGCAGATCGGCCACGCCGGCGTCGATCAGGAATGCCGCCTGCGTCGCGTAGCCGGCGAGTCGTCCGCCGGCCGCCAGCGCAGCCTCGGTCACTGCGGTGAAGTCCACGTGGGCAGTGATGTCCTGCAGGCCGGGCAGATGGAACGGATCGGTGTGCGCATGCTGCCGATAGTGGCACATCAGCGTGCCCTGGCGGCGCTGCGGGTGGTAGTACTCGCCGCGGCCGAAGCCGTAGTCGATGAACAGGGCGATGCCCTGTCGCAGCATCGCGACCAGCGATCCCGCGAGTGCGGCGGCCGCCGGCGAGACTTCGGAGACGAACGGCGTGGCCTCGGGCGCGACCTGGATGCGCTGCACGGCGGCACGCAGCGCAGAGGCGCCGAGCGGGCGATCGATCCAGCACCAGTGGTGGCCGGCAGCCGTCGCCTGGTCGTCCCCGCCCGCGGCGGCGCCGGCGCCGGCGCTG
>CANGUQ010000285.1 GCA_947456915.1 Betaproteobacteria bacterium | reverse complement strand
CCCCGGGGCGCCACGGCGTAGTCGCCGATGGCGAACATGCTCTCCTTCGTCACCCCGTTGGTGGTGAGCTTGAAGCGATAGCGCCAGGCCTTCACGCCGTTGGGCTTGACCTCCAGCACCAGGCCGCCGCCGTCGGCAAGCTTGTAGGCCTTCTCGCGCGGACGGGCCGCGCGGCACTGGGTATCGGTGAGCATGGGCGCCTCGAAGGGTTGGCGACCGTACCCACCAATTTTCGAGGTGGCGAACGGTCCATACCCGCGACGCTACCCACTTTCGGATCGGCTTGCAACGGTGCTCAGCGGCACCGCCCGGGCCATCTTCCCTATGTAAATCAACAGCTTGATATTCCGGAGAGGTCCCGAGAAGACTGCCGAAATCCGCCCCGACCGTCAGACGTTGAAGCGGAAGTGCATCACGTCACCGTCGCGCACCACGTACTCCTTGCCCTCGAGCCGCATCTTGCCCGCCTCCTTCGCGCCCTGTTCGCCCTTGAGCGTGACGTAGTCGTCGAAGGCAATGACCTCGGCGCGGATGAAGCCGCGTTCGAAATCGGTGTGGATCACGCCGGCGGCCTGCGGGGCGGTGGCGCCGATCTTCACGGTCCACGCGCGCACTTCCTTCGGTCCGGCCGTGAAGTAGGTCTGCAGCCCGAGCAGCGCGAAGCCGGCGCGGATCACGCGGTCGAGCCCCGGCTCGTCCATGCCGATGTCGGCGAGGAACACCGACTTGTCCTCGTCGGACATGTCGGCGATCTCGGCCTCGATCGCCGCGCACACCGCGACCACCGGCGCACCCTCGGCCTGCGCGTGTGCGCGCACGGCGTCGAGGTAGGGGTTGTTCTCGAAGCCGCCTTCCTTCACGTTCGCGACGTACATTGTCGGCTTGGCGGTGATCAGGCAGATCGGCTTGAGCAGCGCCCGCTCGTCGTCGTCCAGATCGAGCGCTCTGACGGGCCGGGCCTGGTCGAGCTGGGCGCGGCACCTCTCCAGCAGCGGCAGCAGGCGTGCGGCTTCCTTGTCGCCGCCGCTGCGCGCGAGCTTGGATACGCGCTGCACCTGCTTCTCGACGTTGGCCAGATCGGCGAGCGCAAGCTCGGTGTTGATGGTCTCGATGTCGGCGAGCGGATCCACCTTGTTCGAGACGTGGATCACGTTCGGGTCGTCGAAGCAGCGCACCACGTGCGCGATCGCGTCGGTCTCGCGGATGTTGGCGAGGAACTGGTTGCCCAGCCCTTCGCCCTTGGATGCGCCGGCGACCAGCCCGGCGATGTCGACGAACTCGACCACCGCCGGGATCACCTTCTCCGGTCTGGCGATCGCCGCGAGCCTCGCGAGCCGCGGATCGGGCACCTCGACGATGCCGACGTTGGGCTCGATCGTGCAGAACGGATAGTTCTCCGCCGCGATGCCCGCCTTGGTCAGCGCATTGAACAGCGTCGACTTGCCCACGTTCGGCAGTCCGACGATCCCGCACTTCAGGCTCATTGCTCACCCCTCTCGTCCAGCGTCGACACGACACCGCGGGGGTCACGGGGGGCGCAGCCCGCAGGGCGCAGCTCCCTGTGCCCTTCCGGCAGTCCGACGATCCCGCACTTCAGGCTCATGCTTCACTCCTGTTGCCGACCGCTGGCGGATGAACGGGGATGATCATGCCGCCCCCTTCGCCGCGGTTCCGGCTTTCGTATGCAACCGCAGCATCGCGGCCTCGAAGTCACCGCGAGCGATATGCTCGATCACGCCCAGCGCGCGGTCGATCGCATCGTCGATCAGCGTCTGCTCTTCCGCGCGCGGCGGGTTCAGCACGTAACCGTGCACCTGCGCCTTGTCGCCCGGGTGGCCGATGCCCAGGCGCAGTCTCCAGAAATCGCGCGTACCGAGTTGCGCGGTGATGTCCTTCAGGCCGTTATGGCCGGCGAAGCCGCCGCCGAGCTTCATCTTCGCGCTGCCGGGGGGCAGATCGAGTTCGTCGTGCGCGACGATCACGTCGGCCGGAGCGATCTTGTAGAAGTTCGCCAGTGCTGCCACCGACCGACCGCTCAGGTTCATGAATGTCTGCGGCTCGAGCAGCCAGCAGGTCTCGCCGACGATCGTGGTGCGCGCGGCGAGCCCGTGAAAGCGCGACTCGTTGTGCAGTGAGGCACCGCTCGCCCGCGCCAGCCGGTCGATCAGCCAGAAGCCCGCGTTGTGTCGCGTGCGCTCGTACTGAGCGCCGGGGTTGCCGAGACCGACGAGCAGCTTCATCGCGCCTGCGCGCAGCGTGTTGCCGGCTCATGCCTCGTGCGTCCGCATCCCATCGTCTGCCCCGGCCGGAAGTAAAGGAAGAAGAAAAAAAGGGGCCTGGCCCCTTTTTCGCTGTTCGTCGTCGCTGCCGCAGGTCCGGAACGGGGCGCAGCCCCGGTTCCGGAGCGGTCGACGGGTTACTTCTTCTTCTCGGGCTCTTTCTTGGCCGGCTCTTTCTTGTCGCCGCCGGCAGCCGCCGATGCTGCAGCCCCGGCGCCCTCTGTCTTGCTTTCCTCTTCAGCAGCACCGCGCGGCACCGACGCGCTCGCCACCGGCGAATCGCCGCGGGCGAGACCCGGCAGGCGCACGCCTTCGGGCAGCTTCAGGTCGGACATGTGCACGCTGTGGCCGACGGTGATGCTCGACAGGTCGACATCGATGAACTCGGGCAGGTACTTCGGCAGACACGCCACCTCGACCTCGTTCATGATGTGGGTGACGATCGCCCCGCCGAACTTCACCGCCTGCGACTGCTCGGCGTTGATGTAGTGCAGCGGCACGCGCATCGTGATCTCCTGATCCGCGGCCACGCGCTGGAAATCGACGTGCACGATCTGGCGCTTCCACGGGTGCATCTGCACGTCGCGCAGCAGCACCTGCAGCTTCGAGCCGTCCAGATCCATCGTGAGCACCGAGGCGTGAAAGGTCTCGTTGCGCATCTGCTGGAACAGCGCCTGGTGATTGAGTTCGATCGACTGCGCCGGCTCGTTCGCTCCGTAGAGGATGCCCGGAACGGTGCCGGCACTGCGCAGGCGGCGGCTCGCACCCTTGCCCTGCAGCTGGCGCGCTTTCGCGCTGACTTCGAGTGACATGATGACTTCCTTGGTTGTGTTGGAGCGCTCCGCGACCAGAGCGCCCGGGAAAGCAACCGTCGCGGACCGTGATGCAGACTGCGACGACTGCGCAACCGGCACGAAGAGAACGTACCGGGAAACACTGCCGGCACGCGCACGAACACGCCGGGCCGGCTGTCCAGCA
The DNA here is from genome assembly GCA_947456915.1 of Betaproteobacteria bacterium. GTDB lineage: Bacteria > Pseudomonadota > Gammaproteobacteria > Burkholderiales > CAIKXV01 > CAIKXV01. Next base: position 2,296 of record CANGUQ010000285.1, on the reverse strand, counting down.
GGCGCTCGCGCCCGCCGGGGTGATGCGGATCAGTCCATGAACAGCGAGCTGACCGAGTCCTCGTTGCTCACGCGCAGGATCGTCTCGGCGAGGAGCGAGGCGACCGACAGCTGGCGGATGCGGTCGCCGCATCCGCGCGCTTCCTCGGTCAGCGGAATCGTGTCGGTCACCACGAGTTCGTCGAGATGCGACGACGTCGAGATGCGCTCGATCGCCGGCCCCGACAGCACCGCGTGCGTACAGTAGGCGACCACGCGCAGTGCGCCGCTGTCCTTGAGTGCCTGCGCCGCCTTCACCAGGGTGCCGGCGGTGTCCACCATGTCGTCGACGATCACGCAGGTGCGGCCCTGCACCTCGCCGATGATGTTCATCACTTCGGAGACGTTCGCCTTCGGACGGCGCTTGTCGATGATCACCAGATCGGCTTCGAGCCGGCTTGCCATCGCGCGCGCGCGCACGACGCCACCGGTGTCGGGCGACACCACGCACAGGTCCTGGTAGTCGCGCTTCCACACGTCGCCCAGCAGCATCGGCAGGCCGTAGATGTTGTCCACCGGAATGTCGAAGAAGCCCTGGATCTGGTCGGCGTGCAGGTCCATCGTCAGCACGCGGTCGACGCCGACCGACTGCAGCATGTTGGCCACCACCTTCGCGGTGATCGGCACCCGCGCCGAGCGCGGCCGGCGATCCTGCCGGGCGTAGCCGAAGTACGGGATGGCGGCGGTGACGCGCGCGGCCGACGAGCGCTTGAGCGCATCGACCATCGCCATCAGTTCCATCAGGTTGTCGTTGGCCGGCGAGCAGGTTGACTGCAGCACGAACACGTCCTTGCCGCGCACGTTCTCGAGCAGTTCGACCATCGTCTCGCCGTCGCTGAAGCGTCCGATGTTGGCGCGCCCCAGGTGGATGTTCAGATGGCGTACCACGCCCTCGGCGAGCTTGCGGCTCGCGCTGCCGCCGAACACCATCAACCGGTCATAGGCCATGTTCGCTCCGAACGCCCTGCGGCGGGCTGACTGAACCGGTGGATGGGAACACCTGACTCGCACCCTGCGCTGCCTGCCGGCGCGCCGTACGCACTGCGCGGCACACCGCAGGCACCGTGCGCACCGGGCGCGGGGTGGTGGTCAGGCAACTGGCTGGGGAGGTAGGGATCGAACCTACGAATGCCGGAATCAAAATCCGGTGCCTTACCACTTGGCGACTCCCCAATGAACCCTTGGCTGCCGCCCCTCACGGGGCAGCGAAGCCGTGCAGCGGGTGACGATCCAGCCCCGCTGCCACGAATCCCTGCATCGGCGCCGGACGCCGCGCCAACACCGCACGTGCTTCGTCCTCGGTGCGGAACGCCGCGAACACGCAGGCGCCCGAACCGCTCATTGCCGCCGGCCCGTGCTCCCGCAGCCACGCGAGATGTTCGCGCACTGCCGGAAACCGCGCCACCACCACCGGCTCCAGGTCGTTGCGACCCGGCGTCAGCGGAAATCGGTAATGAGGCCCCGAAAAACCCGCGATTTTCGCGGCTGGCGAATCCCGTGTCAAATCGGGTGCCTGAAACACCTCGCGCGTGGGCACCGCGACCGGCGGCACCAGCACCACGTACCACGCGGGTTCCGCGGCAATCGGCGTCAGTTCCTCGCCCACGCCACCGGCAAATGCGGTCTGGCCGAACACGAACACCGGCACGTCCGCGCCCAGCCCGAGGCCGATCGACTGCAGCGTCTCGCGCGCCAGCCCGACGCCCCACAGGCGGTTCAGCACGAGCAGCACAGTCGCCGCATCCGAACTGCCACCGCCGAGGCCGCCCCCCTGCGGGATGCGCTTCATCACCTCGATGTCGGCACCCAGCCGGCAGCCGCTCGCCTGCTGCAGCGCGCGCGCCGCGCGCACGGTGAGGTCATCGGCCTCGGCGACACCGGCCACGTCGTTCACTCGCACGATCGCCCCGTCCTCGCGCACCGACAGCCCGATGCGATCGGCGTGATCGATGAAGCGGAACACCGTCTGCAGCAGGTGATAGCCGTCGGCGCGACGACCGGTCACGTGCAGCATCAGGTTGAGCTTGGCCGGCGCGGGGTAGTACTGCATCGCGGCGGGCGCGATCGCGAGCGGATTCACTGCACCCCCGGGGGGTGCACCCACTCGTCGATCAGCAGCCGCACCTGCAGCGGCGCAGCCGGCGTACCCGGCTCGGCCCCCGGCAGATCGAACCCGGAATCGACGTTCACCCGCCGCGGCAGCGCATCGAGCGGCGCTTCGGCGTACGCGGCGATCGCCACCCGCCAGCCCTCGCGCT
>CANGUQ010000284.1 GCA_947456915.1 Betaproteobacteria bacterium | reverse complement strand
GCACCGCGGCTGCGCTCACTCCATCTTCAGCCCGACCGTCTTCACCAGCTTCGAGAATCGCGCCCGCTCGGCGCGGATGTGCGCGGTCAGTTCCTCCGGCGTACCCGTGAACGGCTCGATGCTCTGCTTGCGCAGCCGCTCGAGCGTCTCCGCCTCGGCGAAGCCGATACCGACTTCGGCATTGAGCCGCCTGATCACCGCCGCGGGCGTCCCGCGCGGGGCGACGATCGCGTTCCAGCCGCTCACCTGGAACCCGGGCATGCCCGACTCGGCGAACGTCGGCAACTCCGGCGCCGCGGGCGCACGCTTCGCACCGGCCACGGCGATCACCCGCAGCTTCTTCGACTGCGCGTGCGGATACAGCGACGAGATGCTGCCCAGCATCATGCTGATCTGCCCGCCGATCAGGTCGGCGATCGCCGGGCCGTTGCCCTTGTACGGCACATGCAGCAGGTCGGTGCCGGTCGCCTGCTTGAACAGTTCGCCCGCGAGGTGGTTGCCGCTGCCGTTGCCGGCCGAACCGAAACTGAGCTTGCCCGGATTGGCGCGGGCGAACTCGATCAGCTTCGCGACCGATCCGGCAGCGATCGACGGTGCGACCGCCAGCACGTAGGGCTGGGTGGTGAGCAGCGAGATCGGCGCGAAGTCGCGTTCCGGGTCCCAGGCGAGTTTCGGATTCATCGACGGCACCACCGCGAAGGTGGTCTCCGAGGACACGAACAGGGTGTAGCCGTCGGGCGCCGAGCGCGCGGCGAGCTCGGCGCCGATCGCCGTCGCGGCACCGCCGCGGTTGTCCACCAGCACGGTCTCGCCCAGCCGGCGCGCCAGCACGTCGGCAGTGAGGCGGCCCATGATGTCGGTCGGCCCGCCCGGCGGATACGGCACGATCAGGCGGATCGGCTTCGCCGGGTAGGCGGGCTGCGCGAGCACGACTGCAGGCGCGAGCACGCCCGCCGCCCCCAGCACGAGACCGATCGTCGCCACCGCGGCCGCTGCCGGTCGACACATCCTTCGCTGCATGCTCACCTCCTCTCGAATGCCCCGGCGCTCACGAGGCGGCCGCCTCGGCGCGACGCAGGCGCAGCACGCGCTCGATCGCGCGCACGATGCCGACGTAACCGGTACAGCGGCACAGGTTGCCGGACAGCTCCAGGCGGATGCGCGCCGCATCCGCCTCGGGCAGCCGCAGCACGATGTCGCGCGCGGTGATCAGCATGCCCGGCGTGCAGTACCCGCACTGCAGCGCGTGCTCGTCGCTGAACGCCGCACGCAGCTGTGCCATCACGGCATCGTCGGCGAAGCCCTCTATCGTGCGCACCTGCGCGCCGTCGCAGGCCACCGCGAAACTGATGCACGAGCGCGCCGGCGCGCCGTCGAGCTCGATCGTGCACGCGCCGCACACGCCGTGCTCGCAGCCCACGTGCGTGCCGGTGAGCTGTTGGTGCTCGCGCAGCCAGTCCGCGAGATTGAGCCGCGGCTCGACCTGCGCCTCGCGCTCGGTGCCGTTGACGCAGATGCGTACCTCCGCCTTCATGCCACCCTCGCTGCGTCGTGCAGGGAAAACTGCCGTGCCGCGCGCTGCAGCACCGCCAGATGCATCCGGCGCGCATACGCCGTCTCCTCGTCGGCATCGGCCTGCGCGCCCTCCTCGCCAAAGCCGGCGCCGGCGAGCCAGCCGGCGGCCGCTGCGGCGTCGAAGCCGTCGAGCAGGAAGCCCGGGTCCTCGATCACGATCGGTGCTGCCGCAGTCGCTCCGAGTACTGCGCGCTGCACACCGCGCTCCGGGTCGACGAGGATGCCGGCGATCGATTCCGCGAACTCGCCCGGCTTGCGGCAGAACTTGCAGTAGGCCCAGCGCGCCTGTGCCGACAGTCGCGGCACCGCGATCGCGGTGAGCATCTCGCCGGGCTCGATCTGCGTGCCGTACGGCCCGAGGATGAACTGCGCGAGCGGCACCTCGCGCGGCCCGGACGGCCCGACGAGCCGGGCGGTCGCATCGAGCAGCGTGAGCGCGGTCGGCCAGTCACCGGCCGGATCGGCGTGGCAGACGCTGCCACCGATCGTGCCCCGGTTGCGGATCGCGCGATAGGCGATGCCCGCCGCCACGTGGCGCAGCAGTGCGCCCACAGCCCCGGCCACGCGCCCGTCCTCGAGCGCCGCGTGGGTGATCGCCGCGCCGATCAGCACGGCGTGCTGCGCGTCGCGCACCTCGGCCAGCTCGGCGATGCGCCGGATATCCACGAGCAGGGCCGGCTGCACCAGCCGCAGGTTGAGCATCGGCCCGAGCGACTGCCCACCAGCAAGCAGCAGTGCGTCGCCCTCGGCACGCGCAAGCGCGGCGAGCGCGTCGTCGACGCTGTGCGCGCGAAGATAGTCGAAGGCTGCCGGCTTCACGGCCGCCCCCCTGCGGTCGCGCTCGCGCGGCGGGCGGCGGCGAGCGCGGACAGGATGCGACGCGGCGTCGCCGGTGTTGCGGTCAGTTCCACGCCGAGATCGGCGAGCGCGTCGTTGATCGCGTTGACGATCGCCGCCGGCGGAGCGATCGCGCCCCCCTCGCCGATACCCTTCTGACCGAACTCCGTGTACGGCGACGGCGTCTGCATGTGGATCACGCGCGGCGCGGGAACCTCGGACGCACCGGGCAGCATGTAGTCGGCGAGCGTCGAGGCCTGCGGCTGGCCCTGTGCGTCGTAGGCCATCTCCTCGTACAGCGCGGTACCGATGCCCTGCGCGGTGCCGCCGTAGATCTGCCCGTCGACCACCATCGGGTTGATCAGCGTTCCGCCGTCCTCGACGATCACGTAGTCGAGCAGCTCGACGTGGCCGAGCTGGGTGTCCACCGCCACCGCCACCGCGTGGCAGGCGTAGCTGAAGGTGCCGGTGTCGACCTTCGCGCGATAGCCGGTCACCACTTCGAGCCCGTCCTGCAGGTCGGGCGGCAGCCGCTGCGGCTGCCGGTAGTAGATGTGCGCGATTTCCGCGAACGACAGAGCACGGTCGCTGCCGCGCACGTGCACGCCGCCGTCGCGCAGCTCGAGCGCTTCGGGGCGCACGTCGAACACCGCGGCGGCGATCGCCTTCGCCCGCTCGCCGAGCGCCCGGCAGGTCTGCGCGACCGCGCCGCCGGACATCACGCAGCAGCGCGAACCCCAGGTGCCCGTCGAGTAGGGCGTGAGCGCGGTGTCGCCGTGGATCAGCCGCACCTGCTGCGTGTCGATCGACAGCACTTCGTGCGCCACCTGCGCGAGCGTGGTCTCCATGCTCTGGCCGTGGGACTGCGCGCCGATGCGCAGCTCCAGCACGCCGTCCGGGCTCAGCCGTGCCGCGCACTGCTCGCGCCCCGGCACCATCGGGATGCCCCAGCCGTAGTACACCGAGGTGCCGTGCGCGCCCTGCTCGCAGTACACCGACATCCCGATGCCGACGCGCCGGCCGTCGGGCTCGCCGCGCTTCTGCCGCGCGCGCCAGCCGCTCCAGTCGATCGCCTCGACCGCACGCCGCACGGCCTGGGGGTAGTCGCCCGAATCGAAGTGCTTCTTCGTGATGTTGTCGTAGGGCATCTCGTGCGCCTGCACGAGGCTCGCCAGACGTACCTCCCACGGCTCGCGCCCGGCCGCACGCGCCACCGCGTCCAGCGCCACCTCCAGCGCGAAGCACACGCCGGTGCGCGCCACGCCGCGATACGGCAGGATGCCCGGCTTGTTGGTGGCCGCCGACCAGGTGCGGCAGCGATAGCCGTCCATCCGGTAGGGCCCGGGCAGGATCGAGCCGACCTGCGCGGCCTCCAGGCACGCGGAGAACGGATACAGCGAGTACGCGCCCGAATCGACGATCGCGTCGCAGTCGATGGCGAGCAGGCGGCCGTTCGCGTCCGCGTACAGCGTCAGATCGTAGTGGTGCTCGCGGCAGTTGGTGCTGGCGACCAGCTGCTCGCGCCGGTCCTCCAGCCAGCGCACCGGACGGCGCAGGCGACGCGCCAGCCAGGCGAGGCACACTTCCTCGGGCAGCAGGATGCCCTTGTAGCCGAAGCCGCCACCCACGTCGGGAGCGATCACGCGGATCGCGCCCTGATCGATGCCCAGGCACTCGGCGAGCCCGGCGCGCGTGATGTGCGGCATCTGCGCCGAGCTGAACATCTCCAGCTGTTCGAGCCGCGTGTTCCACTCGCAGACCACGCCGCGGCCTTCCAGCGGCGCCATCGACTGGCGCGCGGTGCGCAGCCGCCGGTTGATGCGGATCGGCGCACTGGCGCGGATCGCGCCGAGGTCGGCGTCGACGAGCGTCTCGAGGAACACGTTGTCGCCCCAGTCCTCGTGCACGAGCGCCGGCGGCGCGTGCACCGCCTGCTCCATGTCGACGACCGCAGGCAGTTCCTCGTACTCGACGACCACCTGCTCGGCCAGATCCTCGGCCTGTGCGCGTGTGGCAGCCACGCACATCGCCACCGCTTCGCCGACGTGGCGCACCTTGCCCCGCGCGAGCGGCCACAGGTCGGAGGCCTTGAATCCGCGCAGGCCCGACACCGCCCGGATCGGCGCCACGCCGACCAGATCGTCCATGAAGAACACGCGCTCGGCCGCATCTGCCGGCCTGCTGCAGCCGACGATGCGGGCGTGCGCCACCGGCGCGCGCACGAACGCCACCTCCAGCATGCCGCTGCGGCGGATGTCGCCGATGAACTCGCCTTCGCCCGCGAGGTAGCGCGCGTCTTCCTTGCGCGCGAGCGAGGCACCGACGCCCTGAACGGAGCGAGGCGAGGCGGTCATGGGCGCAGGTGCGCCGCGGCGCGGGGGAACGTGCGGGAAATCATGGCGACTCGAACAAGCAAGATCGAGTCCCGGATCGTAGTCAATTCGACCGCGCGCAACAACGATGCATCGCGATCGTGTTCAGCCGCGTCCAGGGCTGCGGGGCGTCTGCCCGGGCAGCGAAGCGCATGCCCGGACCTCCGGCGCCGCATCTGCCGCCACGCAACCCGCTGCTGCGCCGGCGGCGACACCCGCGTGCGACACACCCGCCGCGCCGCGAACGCCCTGCGCCGCAGCGGCCAGCCGCGCGCTCAGTCGGACGCCTTCGCTCCGGAGCGCCTGACCAGATCGGCGTACTTCGCCACTTCCTTTCTGATGAAGGTCGCGAACTCGGCGGGCCCGAGGAACGCGCCCTCGGCGCCGTCGCGCTCGAACGCCGCGCGCACGTCCGGATGCGCGTGCACCTTGCGCAGTTCGTCCACCCAGCGATCGAGCACCGGCTTCGCCACACCCGCCGGCAGCCACGCGCCGTACCAGATGTCGGTGTCGAATCCGGGGAAGGTGGAGTCCAGCGTCGGCACGCCCGGCAGCGCCGCTGCCGCTCGCGGGGTGGTGACAGCCAGCGCGCGCAGCTTGCCCGAGCGGATGTGTGGCAGCGCGCTGATGCTCGCGACGAATCCCATGTCGACCTCGCCGCCGATCAGCGCGGCGATCACGGCACCCGCGCCCTTGTACGGAATGTGGGTGACGTCCACACCGGCCTTGAGCTTGAACAGCTCACCCGACAGGTGGCTGGTGGTACCGGTTCCGTTG
>CANGUQ010000283.1 GCA_947456915.1 Betaproteobacteria bacterium | reverse complement strand
TGCGCGAGCACGGGTCGCGCCTCGTCGGCGAGCGTGGCGAGCCGGCTGCCCGCCTGCTGGATCGAGTCGAGCGTGGCGCGCGCGGCGGCCTGATTCTCGTCGGAGAGCAGGCGCGCGGCGCGCCGCGCGACCTCGTCGATGCTGGCAATCAGGCCGGGACCGCTCGCGGCGAGCTGATCGAGCAGCGACGGATCGACCGGAATGCGTGGTGGCGTGCGGCCGTCGGCCGGCAGCGGCTGCGCGCCGCCCGGGGCGTCGGTGAGCTCGATGTACGCGAGCCCGGTCACCCCCTGGAACGCGAGCTGTGCGCGGGTACCGGTGGTCAGCGGCGTGCCGCGGTCGATCAGCGCGGTGATCAGGATCGCACGCGGGTTCTCGGGATCGAAGCGGATGTTCTCCACCCGCCCGACTTCGACCCCGCGCAGGCGCACCACTGCCTGCACGCTCAACCCGGACACCGACTGGGTGGCCACCAGCACGTAGCGATCGCGCACCGTGGTGTTGTCGCGGAACCACGCCGCGACGGCCAGCAGAGCGGCCAGCAGCAGCACGGTGAACAGCCCGGCAGCGAGCGCGTGTGCACGATTCTCCATTCCGGTTCAGCCTCCCGCCATCGTCATTGCGCGCCTCCGGGCAGCGCATCCGAGGCCGTTGCGCCCGGCACCACCGCCGCATCCGGCGCCTGCGTGTGCCCGATCATCGCGCGCTGACCGCGCTCGCCGCAGAAGAAGTTGCGCACGAACGGATCGTTCGTGCGGATGATCTGCTGCAGCGTTCCCACCGCCACCAGCCGAGCGTGCGCCAGTACCGCAACACGATCAGCCAGCGCGACCAGCGTGTCCAGATCGTGCGTGACCATGACCACGGTGAGCCGCAGTTCGGCGCGCAACGCCTGGATCAGCCGCACGAAGCTCTCGCTGCGGTCCGGATCCAGCCCTGCCGTGGGCTCGTCGAGGAACAGCAGCTCCGGATCGAGCGCGATCGCGCGCGCGAGCGCGATACGCTTGACCATGCCGCCGGAGAGCTCGGCCGGCATCTTGTTCGCGTGGCGCGGCTCGATGCCGACCATCTCCAGCTTCAGCATGACCAGATCGTGCACCAGATCCTCGTCGAGCCGCCGCAGTTCACGCAGCGGCAGCGCGACGTTGTCGAACACCGACAGCGCCGAGAACAGTGCACCGTTCTGGAACAGCATGCCCCAGCGGCTGCGGATCGCGGCCTTCCGTTCCTCGTCGCCGGTGGCGAGGTCGACACCGAACACGCGCACGCTGCCGCTGGCCGGGCGCTCCAGACCGAGCATCTGCCGCAGCAGCGTCGTCTTGCCGCTGCCCGAGCCCCCCACCAGCGCCAGCACCTCGTCGCGCTGCACGGTGAGGGAGATGTCGCGATGCACGTACTGGCGGCCGAACCGCGTGCTCAGGCCGCTGATCTCGATCACCGGCTGGCGATCCGGCTCGATCACGGCGGACGCTCGCGGCAAGGCGCTCACAGCATCAACCCGACGTCGGAGAACAGGACGGCGAAGATCGCATCGGCGATGATCACCATCGTGATGGCCGCCACCACCGAGGCCGTGACGCCGCGCCCCAGGCTCTCGGTGTTGGGACGGATGCGCAGGCCGAAGTGGCAGGCGATGATCGCGATCAGCAGCCCGAACACCACGCCCTTGCCCAGGCCGAGCCAGTAGTTGGCGATCGGCACGGCCGAGCGCAGGCTGTCGATGAAATACAGCGGGTTGAGCCCCAGTTCCACCTGCGCGGCGAGGATGCCCCCGGCCAGCGCCATCGTGCTCGTCCACAGGATCAGCAGCGGCATGGCGATCGCGAGCGCGATCGCCTTGGGCAGGATCAGCCGCCGACCGTGCGGAATACCCATCACCGTCATCGCGTCCAGTTCCTGCGTCACCCGCATCACGCCCAGCTGCGCCGTCATTGCCGAGCCCGAGCGCCCGGCCACCAGGATCGCCGCGAGCACCGGACCCAGTTCGCGGATCACCGCGATACCCAGCAGATTGACGATGAACACGTCGGCGCCGAACATGTGCAGCTGCTTCGACGACAGGTAGGACAGCACGATGCCGATCAGGAAGCCCACCAGCGCCGTGATGCCCAGCGCCTGCGACCCGGTGCGGTACAGGTTTGCCGAGATCTCCATCCACGGCACGCGCGCCGGACGCGCGAGCACGTCGCACAGATCGAGCGTGAGCTGACCGACCAGCAGCAGCACGGCGCGTCCGTGATCGAGCAGCACCTGCACGGCACTGCCGAACGCCACCAGCGGACCGAGCAGGCCCGGGCGCGCGGCGCGCGGACGCTGCCCGGGCACTGCCGCAAGGTGGCTGAAGACGATCTGCTGTTCCGGGCGAAGCGCGAGCCGCGCCGGCGACTGGCGACCCCACGCCCGCCACAGCAGCACCGCGCCCGCATCGTCGAGCTGGTCGACGCCGCGCAGATCCCACCCCAGTGCGCGATCGCGCGCGAGCGCCGTCAGCTCACGAACGAGGCGCCGGCTCGTGCCGCCGACGCCCTGCAGCGTCCAGCGCCCGAGCAGACGCACGGTCCGTTCTGCCGCAGCCGGCGCGTCGACCTGCCAGCCGGGCTCATCCCCGCCCACGTACCGTAGCCCTCAACATGCTGTTTTCGAATGGGTTTTCCCGAAATCCGGCATCGCCTGACGGGAGTCTGTTGCGGCGCCGCATACATTCTCGCTGCGAAGCAGCGAAATCAGGCCGCAAAAGCGGGTCAGGGCACTTGACTTCCATGCTGCCGGAGCATACATTCTCGTTTGTGCAGCGCAACACGAATCGCCGGAATGGCCCGCCGCACTGCACACCGTCACGCATACGATACGCCGAACGCCGGTCACGAGCCACGGTCGGCAGCCAGCGCGCGGCGGCGAGCTGCAGCAGGCGATTCAGCGTAGCACGCAGTGCCCGGGGTGCAGGATCGCACGATTGCAAGGCCGGGCAAGGCGCTTACTCATTCCAGCCTGTGCTCGATACCCGGCGCCGTCTTGCGGCGCGCGTGCCCAGCACCTACCCAGGAGATTGACCATGATCCAGGTTCCCGAGCAAATCGCCGCTGTCACCAAGGCCCAGGTTGAAGGTGCCGTCAAGTTCGCCACGTTGGGTCTGGAGACGACCGAGAAATTCGTCGCGTTCCAGATGAAGCACGCCAAGGCCGCCTTCGGCGACGCCGTCTCCAGCGCCAAGTCGTTCTCGGAACTCAAGGAGCCGGCAGCGCTGCCCGACGTGAAGTCGACGATGGTCGAGCCGGCCGTCGAGAAGATGACCGCGTACGCCAAGGGCCTGTACGAGCTGTCGGCGTCGACGCAGGCGCAGTTCTCGAAGCTGGTCGAAGAGCAGATGAACAGCGTCAACAAGCAGATGCTGTCGATGCTCGACACCGCTGCGAAGAACGGCCCGGCCGGCACCGAACTCGCCGTGTCGGCGATCAAGTCGGCGCTCGCCGCCGCCAACACCGCCTACGACAACATGTCGAAGGTGACTAAGCAGGCCGCCGAGATGGCCGAAGCCAATCTGGCGTCGGTTACCGAAGGCAAGAAGAAAGCCGCCTGAGCGTCTCGTCCGCGCTGCCGCGCGCAGCGCGGTGGCACTCGACGCAGTCGGCAACGCCCCGGCCGGATGTCCCGGTCGGGGCGTTGTCGTTTGCGCTCTCCGGTCCGTGCCGACGTCGCCCTCGCGCCCGGCACCGACGCCCGTACACGCGCCCCGTACGCGCTCAGTCGAGTGCCAGCGTCTGCCGCGGCTCGAAGGCGAAGCCCATGCGTGCAACGCCCTCGCGCAGGAATGCCAGCGCATCCTCTGCCGCCTGCGCCTCGCCGCGCACGCCGAGCTCGATGTACGGGCGCTCGCCGATGCGCGGCAGGCTGAACAGCTTGAGTGCCGGATGGCGCTCGATGCACGCGTTCATCAGGTCGATCAGCTGGCTCTCGCCGGCGCCGAACACGAGGATCGCGACGTCGACTTCAGGCGTGCGCGCGAGGTGCGGATAGACCGTGTCGAGCACCCAGTCGAGCATCGGCCAGGCCATCTGCGGAAAGCCCGGGAGGAAATGAACGTTGCGGCAGGTGAAACCGGGGATGCGGTTGTACGGGTTCGGGATGATCGAACTGCCCACCGGAAAGGTGCCCATCGCCAGCCGGTGTGCGGTGACCTCGCCGCCGAAGCGCGCGCGGATTTCGCGCTCGGCCTCCGGGTGGAGCGCAAGCTCGACGCCGCTGGCGCTCGCTGCGCACTGCCGCGTGTGATCGTCCGGAGTGGCGCCGATGCCGCCGAAGGAGAACACGATATCGCTGGTGGCGAAGGCCTGTGCCAGCGCGCGCGTGATGCGCGCAGGCTCGTCCTGCAGGCAGGTCGCCCAGCTCAGCTCGAGTCCGCGCCTGCCCAGCGCAGCCACCACGGTCGAGAAGTGCTTGTCCTGCCGCTTGCCGGTGAGGATCTCGTCACCGATGATGATGCATCCGAACGCCGCCGCCTCTGCCAACCTCGCCTCCGTTCACGACATGATGCAGCTCTCGAGCTGCACGATTGCGCGCTTGCGGTCCGGTAATGGCCGGCTCGACCCGATCTGCGATCGACAGCGCACCGATCCCTCGCCCGTCCTCGACCACCGGCAGCTGCCGGCAGCGCTTTTCCGTCATCAGCGCCATGCGCTGACCCACCGTCTGCCCCGGCCTCGCGCACATCAACGCCGGGGCATGATCCCGCCCCCGCGCGCCTCGCGCGAGAGACCGGCAGGATCGCCCCGCGCGCCCCGGCACGCTCGGACACAGAGCGACGAGTGTATCGCCCTCGAGCACCAGCAGTGCGCCGATCGCGCGGGCCGCCAGCGGTGACCGTGCCGCGCACACCCCGGTGCCCAGGGGCAGGCGGACAGCGCTGGCGAGTGTCTTCGCGAGCAGTCGCCGTGCCGTCTTCATCGTCCACTGGCTGCCTGCGCGCAGCAAGGGGCAGAGCGGAACGCGCAGATCGGCACGGGCGGCTGCGCAGCCGCGGGGCGGTCCACCGCGGACCTGTGCGACGAGCCACCGCTGTCCGCATCAACCCGTCCACGCGCAGAAGCCGGTGCGTCGACTGACCGCGCAAACGACGACGGCAGCCGAGGCTGCCGTCGTCGGGGAGCGGCGCGGATGCCGCCGCGCTACTTGGGCTCGCTGCCGGCGGGTGCCGCCGCCGCGCCCTTCGGCGGGATGCGCAGACTGAGGATCATGGACGCCGTCAGCACCGTGATCACCACGCCGAGCGATGCCCAGACGGGGATCTTGAAGATGTCGAGCAGCAGCATCTTGCAGCCGATGAACACCAGGATGATCGCCAGCCCGTAGTTGAGCAGGTGGAACTTGTCCTTCATGTTGGCGAGCAGGAAGTACATCGCGCGCAGCCCGAGGATGGCGAAGATGTTCGACGTCAGCACGATGAACGGATCGAGCGTGATCGCGAAGATCGCAGGAATCGAGTCCACGGCGAACACCACGTCGATCACGCCGATCATGATCAGCACGATGAACATCGGCGTGGCGTACTTCACGCCGTCCTTGATCACGAAGA
>CANGUQ010000282.1 GCA_947456915.1 Betaproteobacteria bacterium | reverse complement strand
GTAGGCCCGCGCCGGGTCGAGGTGCTTCGGCCGCGCACTGAACGCCGAGTAGATCGTCTGCGAACGTACCTGCCGGTCATCGTCCGGATAGGGATCGTTCCAGGGGCCGCTGCAACCGACCAGCAGCACGCAGGCGAGCAGCGTGGCCAGCGGCCACCGGCCGATCCAGGGCAGGACCGATCTCGGGACGGGGCACCGGGCTGCGACGTCGGAGGAGGCTGGCATCTCGACCGCAGTGTAGCGAAAACGCCTGCCGGGTGGTCAGGCAATTCCCGCGCCGGAGGCCGGCGCTATACTCGCGGACATTCATTGCGCACGGGACACTCGATGGGCTTTCTTTCAGGCAGGCGGATCCTGATCACCGGCATGCTCAGCAACCGGTCGATCGCCTACGGCATCGCGAAGGCGTGCGCGCGCGAAGGCGCGGAACTCGCCTTCACCTACCAGGGCGAAGGCGTGAAAGACCGTGTCACCACGCTTGCATCGGAGTTCGCCTGCGAGCGGGTGTATCCCTGCGATGTCGCCAGTGACGCAGACATCGAGCGGCTGTTCGCCGACCTGGGCACCACCTGGGACCGGCTGGACGCCGTCGTGCATGCGATCGCCTTCGCGCCGCGCGAAGCCCTGGCCGGCGAACTGCTGGACGGGCTCGACCGGGAAGGCTTCCGTATCGCCCACGACATCAGTTCGTACAGCTTGGCTGCGCTGGCGAAGGCCGCACGGCCGATGATGACGGGCGGCGGTTCGCTGCTGACCCTGTCCTACCTCGGTGCGGAGCGGGTCATCCCGCACTACAACGTGATGGGGCTCGCCAAGGCCAGCCTGGAAGCGAACGTGCGCTACCTCGCCGCGAATCTCGGGCCGCAGGGCATCCGGGTCAACGGCATCTCCGCCGGTCCGATCAAGACGCTGGCTGCGGCCGGCATCGGCGGCTTCGGCCGCATCCTGAAGTTCGTCGAGGAAAATGCGCCGCTGCGCCGCAACGTGTCCACCGAGGACGTCGGCAATGCCAGCGCATTCCTGCTGTCGGACCTCGCAGCCGGCATCACCGGCGAGATCCTCTACGTGGACGCCGGCTTCAACGTGGTCGGCGCAGGCATCCCGGGCTAGGCGCGGGGAGCCGGGGACGGTCCGGCGTCCGGTCGTCCGGACGCCCGGCCCTCCGGACGACTACTGCGGGCGCTCGGTGGCGGCCGGCGTCAGCGTGACCTTGGCTCCTGCGCGCAGCGACGCGATGTATGCGCTGATCTGCTCCTGCGTGGCAAGCTGGTAGGCCTGCCGGGCGAAGCCCGCCCGTGCGTTCGGATCGATGCCGCGCGATTCGACCACGCGCGACACCCGCAGCAGCAGGTAGCCGCCGCCGGGCTGATCGACGCCGACATAGGCGGGCAGCTTCGACGTGTCTGCGCGGAAGATCTGCCGCACGGCCGCCTCGGGCAGTGAACCGGGCTGCTGCCGGTTCACGAGTTGCGGCGCCGACCAGCCGCCGGCACCGGCATCCTTGCCGGCCCGGAGCTCGGCCAGCCGCTTGCGCCCGGCATCGATGGCAAGCTCGGACGCGCGCTGGAGGCGCAGCCGCTTCTCGAGCGCCTCGGACACCTCGGCCAACGGCCGCAGACCCGCCGGCTTGTTCTCGACCACGCGCGCCGCCATCAGCACGCCCGGCGCGACTTCGATCGCGGCGGTGTTGCGCTTGTCGCGCAGCACGTCCTCGGTGAACACGGCAGCCACCAGCCGGTCGTTGGCACCCTTCGGCGGTTCACCCGCCAGCGCGCCGCCCTGCCGGCTGAACCAGCCGCTGGTCTGCAGCGGCTGCCCCAGGAGCTCGGCGGCCGGCTTCAGCGTCTCGGACTGCTCGAACACCGTGTTGGTGAACGAATCGGCGAGTTCCGCGAAGCGCCGCGACGCCCGCGTCCGGCGCAGCTCTTCCTCGACCTTCGCCCGGATCTGCTCGAAGGCAGGACCCGCATCGCCGCGCACCGCATCAAGCCGGATGACATGGAAACCCGCTTCGCTCTCGATCGGCCCCACGATCTCGCCCGGCTTCATCGTGAACACCGCCTGGTCGAACGCCTTCACCATCGTGCCGCGGGCGAAGAAGCCGAGGTCTCCGCCCTGCGCCGCCGAGCCGGGATCCTCGGAGCTCTTGCGCGCCACGTCGGCAAACGTCTGCGGCGCCTTCCTCACCTGGTCGGCAATGGCCGCGGCACGTTCGCGCGCGGCCGCCTTCGTCTTCTCGTCCGCCAACGGTGCGACGCGGACCAGGATGTGGCTCGCCTGCCGCTCGGAGGCCCCGCGGAACTGGGTCGCGTTCTGGTCGAAGAACTCCCTGACTTCCTGGGGCGTCAGCACGATCCGCGCCGCCAGCGCGGCCTGGGACAGCACCAGGTACTCGACCCGCACCTGCTCGGGGATCTCGAACTCGCGTCGATTCGCCGCGTAGAACTTCTGCACGGCATCGGGCTCGAGGGTGACCTGCTTCAGGAACGCATCGGGCGAGATCGCCAGCTGGCTCGCCTCGCGCTGCTGGTCCAGCACGCGTACCACGCGGTCGACGACGCTGGCTGGCACGATGGTGCCGGCCGTGAACGCGGCCTGCACCTGCGACAGCGCCAGTTCGGTGCGTACCCGCTCCTGGTACATGACTTCGTTCATGCCTGCGGTGCGCAGCAGCGACTGGTAACGCGCCAGCGAGAAAGTCCCGTTCTCCTGGAACTCGGGCTGCCCGGCGATCACCGCCTGCAGCTGGGCGTCCGAAACCCGAAGGCCGGACGCATCGGCCGCACGCTGCAGCAGGCGCTCCTGGATGATGCCCTCGATCACCGCGGTGCGGAACTCTGCACCTTCGAACATCTCGGGACGTGCCTGTGCACCCAGCGCCTCGCGCATCCGGTCCTGCTGCTCGCGCAGGCGCCGGTCGAATTCGCGCGCGTAGATCTTCTCGCCAGCCACTTCGGCCACGTGGGGTTCGCGCCCGCCTCCCTGGAAGTAGCTCTCCATGCCGAAGAACGCGAACGGAAGGATCAGCAAAGCCAGGATGACCTGGGCGACCCGCTTCTGCTTGTGGACGAAATCGAACATGGAAGCCTGCGCGAAAAAAAAGGCGAACTGTCGTTCGCCTTGCTTGACCTCGGAGCCTCTCCGGACGTTCCCGGGAGGGGGCAACACAGCGGCTGGCGGAGTGGACGGGACTCGAACCCGCGACCCCCGGCGTGACAGGCCGGTATTCTAACCAACTGAACTACCACTCCAGCTGCTCGTTGCGATGTTGCCTTGCTTCCTGCGATGCTGCCTGCGTTGCTTAACTGACTGCTTGCGACGTTCACGCCTGTCGCAATCCCGGTGGTGTCTTGACCACCGAGCCGCCGATTATAACCACTGTTGACCGGCGGGGTCACCACCCGTGCATGCAAATCTGCATCAGGTGTTGACTGGTGGGTGCTGACGGGGTCGAACCGCCGACATTCGCCTTGTAAGGGCGACGCTCTACCAACTGAGCTAAGCACCCGGAATGCTCGATGCCGGAGCGCCGGCAACGACAACCCGCGCGACGGGCTGCCGAGGGCGTCCGGCCGGAATCAGTTGATGGCGTCCTTCAGCGCCTTGCCAGCGCGGAACTTCGGGACCTTGGCTGCCTTGATCTTGATCGCGTCGCCCGTGCGCGGATTGCGGCCGGTACGTGCAGCACGCTTGCCGATGTAGAAGGTGCCGAATCCGACCAGAGCGATCGTGCCGCCCTTCTTCAACGCGATGCGGATCGAATCGAGCGTTGCATCGAGGGCCCGGCCCGCGGAGGCCTTGGACAGATCCGCCGATTCGGCGATCGCGTCGATCAGTTCTTGTTTGTTCACCAGGTTCCCCTTGCTCTTGTGCGAATCCGGAAGAAAATCAACTTGAGCCGGTGTCAGAAACGCCCGATGTCAGCGGCGGCTGCCGGACGGACCGGTGCACAGCCAGGCAGCGACAGGATCGTCACCGTGTTCCGTGACGGGGTCGCGCCTACGATGTGCAACCCACGCTCGCTGTCCAGTGCGGCCTGCAGACGCGGGATGCACGTCCGCTGCACTGCCCAGCGGTCAAAAACCGAAGAGGCTTTATAGCGGTGGCCCAAGGGAGTGTCAAGCCAGCCGGCTGGCCTTGCCCGGACCGCAGCGCCGCCGCGGGCGCCCTTGCCCGACGCATGGCACCCCGGATGCCGCATCCACCCGGTGAGAGCGCCGGAACGGCTTCCGGCGCCCTCACCCGGCGGTGCGTGGCTGTCGCCTCAGTGCTTGAGCCCCGGCGTGTTGACCGCGTCATCCACCGGCGCTGGCAGCGCGACCGGCGCGGCGGCCTCCGGCGTTGCCTCGGGCAGCGGATCGGGCGCGCGTTCGAGCGCCAGCTCGAGCACCTCGTCGATCCACTTCACCGGCTTGATCTCGAGCTTCGACTTGATGGTCTCGGGGATGTCCGCCAGGTCCTTGACGTTCTCGGTCGGGATCAGAACGATCTTGATCCCGCCACGCAGCGCCGCGAGCAGTTTCTCCTTCAGGCCACCGATCGGCAGGACCTCGCCGCGCAGCGTGATCTCGCCCGTCATGGCCACGTCGGCACGCACCGGCACGCCCGACAGCACCGAGACCATCGCCGTGCAGATGCCCACGCCAGCGCTCGGGCCGTCCTTGGGGGTCGCCCCTTCAGGCAGGTGGATGTGGATGTCGTTCTTCTGGTAGAAATCGTCGGTCAGCCCCAGCTTGCGCGCACGCCCGCGCACGACGGACAGCGCTGCCTGGATCGACTCCTGCATCACGTCGCCCAGCTTCCCGGTGGTGGTCATCTTGCCCTTGCCCGGCAGCACCACGGCCTCGATGGTCAGCAGTTCGCCGCCCACCTCGGTCCATGCGAGCCCGGTGACCTGACCGACCTGGTTGTGCTTCTCTGCGATGCCGTAGGTGTACTTGCGGACGCCCAGGTAGTTGGGCAGGTTGCGCGCGGTGACGGTCACCTTCTTCAGGCCGTCC
Organism: Betaproteobacteria bacterium; assembly: GCA_947456915.1. Classification (GTDB taxonomy): domain Bacteria; phylum Pseudomonadota; class Gammaproteobacteria; order Burkholderiales; family CAIKXV01; genus CAIKXV01. Next base: position 577 of record CANGUQ010000282.1, on the reverse strand, counting down.
TTCGCGCCCGACTCGCCCGCCCTGGCCTCTGCCGGCTTCGCCTTGCCCGGCTTCGCCGACGCACTCCCCTTCTGCACGATCGCCTTCACCACCTTGCGGCAGATCTTGGAGATCTCGCGCTCGAGCGAACGCACGCCTGCTTCGCGGGTGTAGTGGCGCATGATGTCGCGCAGCGCACTGTCGGTGACCGCCAGCTCGTCGTCCTTCAGCCCGTGGTTCTTCATCTGCTTGGGCACGAGGTAGCGCGTCGCGATGTTGACCTTCTCGTCCTCGGTGTAGCCCGCGAGCCGGATCACTTCCATCCGGTCGAGCAGCGGCGCCGGGATGTTCAGCGAGTTGGCCGTGGCGACGAACATCACGTCGGACAGGTCGTAGTCGACCTCGATGTAGTGGTCGGCGAACGTGTTGTTCTGCTCGGGGTCGAGCACCTCGAGCAGCGCCGAGGACGGATCGCCGCGGAAGTCCATGCCCATCTTGTCGACTTCGTCGAGCAGCAGCAGCGGGTTGCGCACGCCCACCTTGGTCATGTTCTGCAGGATCTTGCCCGGCATCGAACCGATGTAGGTGCGCCGGTGGC